>NZ_JADGFW010000030.1:0-32391 GCF_016613355.1 Psychrobacter sp. M9-54-1
TTTTCAATCACTTTCGAAGTTGAGAGTGGGGTAGGTATTTAAATGTCAATTTTATTGATACCAAGGCTACCAATAAGCAAAAAATACTCTTAAAATTATGAAGAAAATCCTTTTATAGAAAAAGCGCCAAAACATCCTGATGTCATTGATTATACGTCGATTAATTTGAGTTGTTGTATTAAAAAGTATATTAAACGAGCAAATTAAAAGTTGATTTACAATTTTATTGTTACTTAATTGTACAGCCTCTTTCCATCCAGAAAGAAATCATATAGAATGCGTGAAAGCTGAGTAGCTGTAATTAATACTAGTTGAATTCTGGGAAATCTCGGAGATTCAACCTTTTTTGCTGCTACTGATCATTTCATTTTCCCGGAGAAACCTTATGAAACTTAAATTACTTGCTCTAGCTGGTATCATGACTGCAACTATGGGCCTTACTGCCTGTGATAGCAACAAAGAAAACGCTGCTGAAGATTTATCTGACGCGCAAGAAGAAGTGCAAGACGCTCAAGAACAGTTAGACGACGCTGCTGCTGAAGGTGAAGCGGTACCTGCTGAAGCTGAAGCTGCTGTAGCTGATGCTGAAGCTGACATCGCTCAAGCACAAGCGGCTACTGCTACTGACGAAATCGATGCTGAAGTACCTGTAGACGGTACTACTACTAGCGTTGACGTAGCTAGCGAAACTCCAGCTGTTGATGCTGCTGACGAAGTTGTTGTTGAAGAACCAGCTCAGTAATTTTTATTTTTCATAATAAAAGTACTGTAGTAAAAAAGAGAGCTTATGCTCTCTTTTTTTATGCCTACTATTTATACTTTATAAAAAAGTGGGGTGTCATAAAAGCGCGACATAAAAAAAATGATGGTTATCACAGTCTATCGAATATATTACTGTGATAACCATCATTTTTACTTACTGCCCGATCCTTATTGGTCAAATAATTTCTCATCTACCTGTTGGCGAAATTTTTGACCCGTCTTAAAGGTGACCACGCGGCGTGCTGATACGGCAACTGGCTCGCCTGTCTTTGGGTTACGTCCAGGACGGCTGTTTTTATCTTTAAGCTCAAAGTTGCCAAAGCCTGACAGCTTGACTTCTTTGCCATCAATCAAACTCTCTGACAACTCGTCAAAAAAATTCTCTACCAAACAGCGGCCTTCTTGGCGTGTTAGGTTAAGATGACTCATCAAATGCTCAATCATGTCAGATTTGGTTAAGGTGCTCACAGTACGACTCCTATGCTATGTCGTGATGTCGAATATCATGGTTTAGCGGTATGAGAATTAATGTTAGTTATTATAAAGGTTTTTTGTCATCTTTTTCATAAAGTCTGCATGAAAATCCTTTATTAATAACCACTTAACTTTTTTAAGGATGAAAATTTCTATCAGATAATCATTTTTATAAATAGCAAAACGCCATAGCCTCATTTATGCAGAGGCCATAGAGCGTTTTAGATGGTTATATCTTGGTTTTAGCTATCACGCAACTGAGCGGCATGCTGTTCAGTTAGCGCTTGCACGACTTTATCTGTCGCCGTTTTTACTGCGTCATCAGATAATGTCTGTGCTTTGTCTTGCCATATTAAAGCGAATGCTAAAGAGCGTTGACCAGTTGGTACTTTGTCGCCTTCATACACATCAAATAACCATAAATCTGTCAGCAATTCATCAGCTGCGGCACGAATCGTCGCCTGCAAGGTCTGTAAGCTGATGTCACTATCGACTAAGATGGCGATATCGCGGCGTACGTGCGGGAATTTGCTTGGCGTGGTGATAGCGTGCTGTTCACGTACCAAGGTTAATAATGGCGCCAGTGACAATTGCGCCACCCACGTCGCTGGCAAGTCTAGCTGTTTAGCGGTATTAGGATGGAGTTGACCCAACCAACCGACATATACCTCATCGATATAGAGCTTAGCACTTTGACCAGGATGTAAGAAGGCAAGCGCACTACGCTCATAGCGGATACGCGCACTGTCGATTTGCGCAGGTAATAACTGCTCAATATCATGCTTAAGATCATAAAAATCTAGCGCACGGTTTTGATACGCTTGCTCATCCCAAACATCGCCGACAGCAACCAACGCAATACTTGGCGTTTGTACCAACTCGCTAATACTTTGACCGACAAAGCTTAACCCCGTTTCAAAGAAACGCACGCGCGGCTGCTGACGATTGAGGTTATATTGCACACAAGGCAATAAGCTTGATAGCAAAGTACGGCGCATCACTGCCAAGTCGCTAGAGATAGGATTGGCCAGTGCCAACACTTCGCCCAGCGCTTTATCATCAAGCAAGGCTTCTATTTTTGCATCACTAAAGCTAAAGCTAATGGCTTCCATATAGCCATTATCGACTAGCGCGAGCTTCATCTCGTGCGTCAAGTCCGCGGTGTCGTCATAATCCATACTGACTTGCAAATGCGGCAAGACGCTTGGAATATTATCATAACCGTAAATACGGGCAATCTCTTCAATCAAGTCCTCGCGGATACTCATATCAAAACGATACGATGGCGGCGTGCAAATCAGCTTATCTGCTTGCTGCTCTACCTCAAAGCCTAATTGAGTCAAAATACGCACCATCACGGCAGGCTCAATCTCAATACCAATGACCTCACGGACTTTAGTGATTGGCAAAGTAATCGGCGTACGTGTTGGCAAGTGCACGATATTTTCTACTTTTACTATTTGCCCAGCTTGAGAGCTCGTGACACTGGTAATCAAATCAACTGCACGCGCTAGTGCTAACGCTGGCAATTCAAAATCGACACCACGCTCAAAGCGTTGTGAGGCATCGGTATGCAAACCAAAACGGCGGGCGCGTGCAGCGATCGCTAATGGGTTAAAAAAGGCACTTTCTAGGATAATATTGGTGGTGTTATCAGTGACACTGCTGCGCTGACCGCCCATGATACCAGCAAGTGCCAATGCACCTTTATCATCGGCAATGACCAACTCATCACCCGTTAGAGTAATAGTTTGCTCATTTAATAAAGTAATGGTCTCAGCAGGCTGCGCCAAACGTACTACGATATCGCCTTCAATGGTATCAGCATCAAACGCATGTAGCGGTTGACCGAGTTCCATCAATACATAGTTAGTCACGTCAACCAAAAAGTTATGCGAGCGCAGTCCTGACTGTACGAGCGCATCAGTCATCCACTTTGGCGTATCGATGCTACGATCAATGTTGCTGATTGATTGGAGTAAATAGCGTGGGCACGCTTCAACCGCGCTTACTGTTACTGCTGGCGTAGTATTTCCAGCACCGTTAGCGTCAGTTGGCACGTTGGCAGGAATCTCAGGCTGCTGCATTGGCAAATCATTAATCACTGATACTTCGCGGGCAATACCGCGTACACTAAAGCAATCACCGCGATTTGGGGTGATAGAGATATCCAGTATTTGATTGTCTAAACCTAAATACTCACGGATATCCATGCCAATAGGTGCATCACTTGGCAACTCAAGCAGGCCATCGATGCTATCGATTAAATCGATTTCAGAGGCTCCGCACAGCATACCGTTAGAGTCGACACCGCGTAGGTTGCCATTTTTAATTGTAAAGCCTTCTGCGTCGTTAGATGGTAAAACGGCACCAACGGTCGCAACCGGCGCTTTCATACCAACCGTCACATTGGGCGCGCCGCAAACGATTTGTAACGGCTCAGCGGCACCAATATTGACCTGCGTGACGCGCAGTTTATCGGCATCGGGATGCTGCTCGACGCTGATTACCTCACCTACTACCACGCCGCTAAAAGCACGAGCAACTGCAAAGCGATCGTCAATCTCAAGCCCTACCATCGTGAGTTGTTCAGCCAATTGCTCACTGCTATTGTTGGGGTTTACCCATTGACGTAGCCACTGTTCGCTAATTTTCATAAATATCTCGGATCTGAATTTTATAATAAAGATTTTAGAATAAAGGGTGACGTATTAACCTGTCATATTGACAAGGAAAACTCTAGCCAAACTGTTTTAAGAAGCGTACGTCGTTTTGGAAAAACAGGCGCAAATCGTCGATACCGTAATACAGCATGGCAAAGCGCTCAATACCCATGCCAAAAGCAAAGCCGGTGTATTTTTCGCTATCAATACCGCAATTGGTCAGCACCTGCGGGTGTACCATACCGCAGCCCATGACTTCAAGCCATTTACCATTATCATCAAGGATATCAACTTCAGCAGAAGGCTCAGTAAACGGGAAAAATGATGGACGAAAACGCACGGTCAGCTCTTTGGCAAAAAACGCTTCTAAGAATTCACTAATCAAGCCTTTTAGCTCGGCAAAGGTGCTCGATTCTGTCACCATAAGCCCTTCCAACTGATGAAACATCGGCGAGTGGGTTTGGTCTGAATCATTACGATACACGCGACCTGGACAAATAATACGAATCGGCGGCTCATTTTTTTCCATGGTGCGAATCTGCACCGGACTGGTATGGGTACGCAGTAAATAATGCGCATCAAAATAAAAGGTATCGTGCATCGCCCGTGCTGGATGATGCGACGGGATATTTAGCGCTTCAAAATTATAATAATCGCTCTCAACTTCAGGGCCAGTGGCGACATTAAAACCCGCTTGGATAAAATACTGCTGCATACGCTGGGTAATCATGGTCACGGGATGTAAATGGCCTTTTTGACCGCCGCGCGCAGGCAGGGTGATATCAATGCTCTCGCTGGCAAGCTTGGCATTTAATGCCGCCACTTCTAGCTCTTGCTGCTGCGCCGTCAATGCATCTTGAATACGGCTACGCACTTGATGTAACCAGCCACCGTAAGTTTTTTTGTCATCGCTGCTAAGTTTGCCCATCTGCTTTGACCAGCCGGTTAATGGGCTTTTTTTACCGGTCAGTTGCACACGTAAATCTTGTAGCGCGCGCACATCGGTTACTTGTAAAACTAACGCTTCAGCAGCACTGGCAAACTCATTTAACTGAGCTTCGTTTAACTCGCTGAGCTCGGTGGACAAGGTCGGTAGCGCCGACAAATCGGTGGTAGCAGCAGGGGTAGTCATAAGACGCATTCTTCCTGATTTAAACGGACTATTAATAATAGTGATTTATAATTGTAGGGATTTGACCAAATATTGCAAACCATTTACCCACTCATTTTCAACCAAAGGCGTGTGATATAAATGGCTTGAATATTTAGACAATAAAAAGTGCAACTTTACTAAAAACGTTTTACATTTTTGCGGTATAAAACTGGCTGTAAAATAATCTACTATAAAAAAAGCCACCGACCAGCGGTAGCTTTTATTAATATCGTACTATTAATCAATATTATTGCTATCCATTTAAGCAAACACTCAAACAAGCAGAATACTTAAAGGATAATTAATATTTAGGCTAATTCCGCTTTTGCTTTTTCAACTAAGGCGGTGAAAGTCGCTGCATCATGCATAGCGATGTCAGCAAGTATGCGACGATCGATAGCGATGTTTGCTTTTTTCAAGCCGTTGATAAGGCGGCTATAGCTTAAGCCATTTAAGCGTGCACCAGCATTGATACGTGCAATCCAAAGACGACGGAAAGTACGTTTTTTGTTGCGACGGTCACGATATGCATACTGACCAGCTTTGGTCACTGCTTGTACCGCTACGCGATAAACACGTGAACGAGCGCCGTAGTAGCCTTTTGCGCGCTTTAAGATTTTTTTGTGACGGCGATTTGCCTGTACACCACGTTTTACACGGGCCATAAATTACTCCAAGATTTTTTTAATCATTATTAAACGAATCACGATGTCATCAAATAATTAACTAATAGACATCGTTATCAAATTGCAAAGTCAAATATCTTTAATTGATTAAAGCTAAATGACGATAGGCTATTAGATGTATGGGCACATACGACGAACTGCTGCTTCGTCAGACTTGTCCACCATCTTTAGACCGCGCAACTGGCGAATACGCTTAGCTGATTTCTTGGTCAAGATATGGCTTTTGAATGCTTGTTTACGCTTAAAGCCGTTCGCTGTTTTTTTGAAGCGTTTAGCGGCGCCGCTTCTGGTTTTCATCTTAACTTTCATGATGATTTGCCTCTTTGTCTTTGATAGAACCTGGTCGTCAAATAGTAAAAACGAATAGTCGCTTTAAAAACAAGCACTAAACGGCTATTTGCCTCGAGGTGGGAGGCGCTATTTTAGCAGATAGTACGCTGTTTTGCCAAGGAAAGTTTTAATCGATACTTTATAGGGTGCGTTAGTTGATATGAAATACACTACGCGCAAAACGTGCTGCTGCTATAATTGCGCTTTATTTCCTGCGTTAACATATTGAATGTCAGCGGTAGCTGTGTTTAAGTAGGGTTTGAGTGCTATCTTTATTACTTTATACTTTTTACCACTTTCTCATTTCTTTTATAAGACGACTGATAGATTATGACTTTACCTGCTTGGCTTGCTGCCGTAAATTTTAATACTGATGGTTTGATTCCTGCGATTGCCCAAGATTATGTGTCCGGACGTATTTTGATGATGGCGTGGATGAACACCGAATCGCTGCAATTGACTGCCGAAACGCAGACGGCAGTGTATTTTTCGCGCTCGCGTGGCAAGTTATGGCATAAAGGCGAATCGTCTGGGCATACCCAGCGCGTGCATGATATTCGTTTGGACTGCGACGCTGATGTGATTGTACTGAGCGTCACGCAAGCGGGCGGTATTGCATGTCATACTGGCCGCGAGTCTTGTTTTTATCAGCGTTTGGATTTGTCAGGGCAAACACCTGAATGGCAAACCGTCGATAAAGTATTAAAAGATCCCGCAGAGATTTATCAGACAAACGCCGCAGCAAAAGCCACTCCTGAAATTAATGAAGCGGCGGCGGAAGATATAGACCATTTGCACACCCATCAAAATAACAGACTTGCTACCACTCATTCTATTTTGCAGCAGCTTGATAAAGTATTGGCTGAGCGCAAACAAGCAGAGGCTGACAGCTCATATGTAGCAAGCTTATACGCCAAGGGTTTAAATAAAATATTAGAAAAAGTAGGCGAAGAAAGTACCGAGAGCATTATCGCGGCTAAAGACTTAGCCAATTGCGATGAAAATGTGGATAAAACCCAGTATGACGAAGCGCGTCACGAGCTGATCTATGAGGTCGCTGATGTTTGGTTCCATAGCTTAGTTGGGCTGGCATGGTTTGATATAGAATCAGAAGCGGTATTAAATGAGCTAGGCCGACGTTTTGGTCTGTCAGGTATTGATGAAAAAGCCGCGCGCTAGCGTTTTTTAAGCTTAGCCGTTACCCTGTTTGATTATTGTTGCTTTCACCTTTTTGTCACAAGTGCAGGTTATAATATAGTGACGTATTACTTCGCATAAGCTGTCGATAGCTTTTGTGTACGACAGCAATATTCTATACACTCAAAGTATTTATATAAAGACTAAAAACCAAGACAGAAGGATAGCATCATGGGTAGTTTTTCCATTACGCATTGGCTGATTTTATTGGTGGTGGTGGTGGTCGTATTTGGCACTTCCAAGCTAAGAAATGCCGGTAAAGATTTGGGCGGCGCGGTCAAAGGTTTTAAAGACGCCGTTAAAGATGAAAATACTGAACATGCCAAAAAACAAGTCGTGCTCGATCATGACGGCAACGCGCACCCTGAAGAGCGAACAACCACCAAGGTTGATGACAAGCATAATGTATAGCATTTAATAGTGGCATTGAGACATTATGTTTGATATCGGATTTTCAGAATTACTGCTGTTTGGCGTCATCGCCTTAATCGTTTTGGGGCCAGAAAAACTGCCCCAAGCGGCGCGTACGGCTGGACAATGGTATGCCAAAATTCGTCGTACGGTGTCTACTTTACAGTCTGAAATCGAAGCTGAGCTTGACTTGGCAGAGACGCGGCAGCAAATGCAAAAAGAGCTGGCGAAAATTCGTGAAACTGAAGCAGAAATGCGCCGTGAGATGGCAGAGATGCGCGGCAGTCTGCAAGAATTTGAATCCTCGCAAAACCAGCATCTTAAAGCCGCGCATCAAGTTAATACTGCGAAAGTGGATAGTGCTAGTAATAAAATCGACCATGAAAAAGACGATCATTCATCAGTAACGCCAAAAGAATTTGACTACGCTTACGACCGCTATGACTCCGATAAAAAATTAACAGCGCCTGAACCATTAGAATTACAGAACTCAAATAATGATGCTAATCTGAAAACTGATGTTAATGACAATACCCATCAAATAATCCAAACTGCCATTACCAAACCCTGGGAAAACATGTGGTTTCGTTTGGGCGCTTATGACAAAGCAAGGCGTCTGCCGCAGCCGCCCTACCTGCCCAATTATAAAGCCGATACGTTATTAAATAACCATTTAAATAAACCATCGATTAACAAATCATCAATTCAGCAGGCTTCTGCCAAGCAGCAGGAGAATGATTAGTGGGTTTATTTAAGCGTAAAAAAAGCCGTCAAGAAAAAGTAACGGCTACAGACATCGATGCTATTACAGATGCCGCTGCGCATGATGACTCTGGTGATATCTTAAGCTCAATGGCTGATATGCCGATTACTGAGCATTTGATTGAATTGCGTCGGCATCTGATTAAGATATGCGTCGCGGTACTGGTGTTATTTTTGGCGTTGGTCGGATTTTCACGTGAGCTCTATGATTTTTTATCCAACCCATTGGTTGCTCAGTTGCCCGCCAACTCGACGATGATAGCAACCGATATCACCTCTAACTTTATGGCGCCAATACGTCTGAGTATCTTTGTGGCGGCATTTTTGGCAATGCCCTATATCTTGTATCAAATTTGGTCGTTTGTCGCGCCTGGTTTGTATAAAAAAGAGAAGAAAGTCGCTATTCCTGTACTGATGTCTTCGATATTTTTATTTTATGCGGGCGTAGCGTTTGCTTATTTTATTGTTTTAAAGGGCGTGCTTAAGTTCTTTATCATGTTTGCGCCGCAAAACGTCTTACCGATGACAGATATCGACAGTTATTTAAGCTTTGCGCTCAAGCTGTTTATGGTGTTTGGGCTTACCTTTGAGATTCCAGTGGTGACTTTACTATTGATATTGGCGGGTGTCGTCTCCATTCAGAGTCTAGAAGATAAACGTCGCTATATTATCGTCGGCTGTTTTGGCGTTGCAGCGGTCGTTACACCGCCCGACGGGGTGTCGATGTTAATGCTTGCCATCCCAATGTGGTTATTGTTTGAGCTGGGATTGTTTTTGGCGAAAGTTTTAATCAAAGAAGAACGTAAACTGACTTTGACAGACGATATAGAGTTGAAGAAAGAATAACTTTACTTATCAGGCACTTATTCAAAAAGCAGCCAACACGCTAATCTGTTAATATAACTTTCTTATTTAAATCGCTTTCTTATTTAAGTCGCTCAGTACTACCCTCAGTGTTAATGAGTGTCTCAATATCACCGTTATTATCAGCCGTCAGCCATTGTTTATGCAGTGGCTTTTTTTACCGTCGCTAATCTTGACCCCATTCTAGTTTTTTAGGTAGCTTTATTATGTCCGCATCGATGCCAGCTTATATGAGCGATCCCACTGATGAGCAGCTGAACGCGCTCAATATGGCGATGGATCACAAATCATTTAAAGTGGTCGCTTATGCGGGTGCAGGGAAAACCACGACGCTCAAATTAATTGGTGAGCGTCTGCGCGGTCGCGGCTTGTATTTAGCCTTTAACAAAGCCATTGCCAACGATGCGCGGCAAAAATTCCCCGGTCATGTCGATTGTCGGACGTTTCACTCATTAGCCTACCGTCACGTACCACGTGATATTACCGCTAAATTGTCGTTACCGAGATTTTCACCCAAGCGTTTGGGTGATGATTTGGGCTTACAACCGGTACAAGTACGCCGGCAAATGGATGGGGTGAATAAATATATTACCCTCACGCCAGCGCGCTTGTCGCGGTTTGTCAGTGATGCAGTGAGTAATTTTTGTAGTACCCACGCCAGCTATCCTGCCCCAAGGCATCTTGAATTTCCAAGCTGGCTTGCTGAGTCAGATAGCGAGCAGTTGCGCGAAATGCTCTACCCTGCTGTTGAGCAGCGCTGGTTACAGTCGATTGATGCGCGCCATCCGGCTGGTATCGGCCATGATATTTATCTTAAATTGTGGGCACTATCGAAACCGAGTATTCCTGCGGACTTTATCTTATTTGATGAAGCTCAAGATGCCGATCCGTTGATGATGGGGATTTTGACCCAGCAGCCACGGCAGGTGATTTATGTCGGTGACGCCCATCAGCAGATTTATGAGTGGCGCGGCGCGGTCAATGCGATGAAAAAACTGCCGTTGCCGCAAACCTTATTGACCCAATCGTTTCGTTTTGGCGAACCAATTGCTGAGATTGCCAATACCTTGCTCAAAGCCTTACAAGAAGACGTACCATTAAAAGGCAATCCTAATAAGCAATCGTCTACCGAAAAAGGCATGGTGCATAGTAAAAAAGATGCCATTCTTTGCCGTACCAATGCTGCGGCGATGTCGCAGTTATTAACTGGTTTAAAACTTGGGCATAGAGTGGCGTTACAAGCCGATACTGATCGTATGCTTAAATTTTGTCAGGCAGCCGAAAACTTAAAAAATGGTAAATCGGCGTATGGCGTGCCCGAACTGGCGTATTTTTATAATTGGGGTGATGTTCAAGAATACTCTGAAACCAATGAAGGCAGCGACCTTAAAACCTTGGTGAAGTTGGTCGATGACCATGGTACCAATGTGTTGACGCAGGCAGTTAACAGCCTAACCCGTATCGAAAATGCTGATTATGTCATCTCAACCGCGCATAAAGCCAAAGGGCTTGAGTGGGGCAAAGTGCAGCTTGATGATGATTTTTATTATGACGTGACCACCAATGCGGTCAAGATTAGCCCAGAAGAACTGCGTCTGCTCTACGTTGCGTGTACGCGCGCGCAAAGCAATTTAGATATTCATAATATTAAAGACTTGGTATCAGGACTGCAGACAGGGAAAAAGGTCATTTTTGGTAATACTTAATCTGCCCGTCTATCTCTCACCTCATCGCCTTTGCCGACCTCTTTTTATAACATTGACTCTCCGATCATGAATCATAATCAACAACTTCAAGCACGCCAAAACACCATAAAGCAATTATTTGCCAATCCTGTTCGCCTGCTTGCGCCCATGGAAGGTTTGACCGATCCTTTGATGCGCCAAATCCTCACCCAAATTGCGTCAGACTTGGGTCGTCCTTATGATTGGTCGGTCAGTGAGTTTATTCGCGTCACCCAAACTGTCTTGCCAGCACACGTTTTTTATAAATACGTGCCAGAGTTGCATCATGATGCCAAAACTGCATCCGGTACACCGATTCATATTCAGTTGCTCGGTAGTGACGCGCAATTGATGGCAGAAAATGCCGCTTATGCTGCCGAGCTTGGTGCGCCTGCGATTGATATCAACTTTGGTTGTCCGGCTAAAACGGTTAACAGCCATCGTGGTGGTTCGGTGCTACTTGATGAGCCTGAGGTGATGCATGAGATTATCAGCGCCGTACGCCGAGCCGTACCCGCTCATCTTCCCGTATCCGCAAAGATTCGCTTGGGCTATACCGATACGAGTCGCATGGACGATATCAAAGCGGCGATTGCTGCGAGCGGCGCTGATTGGTTAACCATTCATGCGCGTACCAAAACCCAAGGCTATAAGCCTCCCGCTTATTGGGATAAAATCCAAAATTTTAATACGCTTGCTATACCAGTGATTGCCAATGGTGAGATTTGGAATAGTGAGCACGCACAAAACTGTATGGGACAGTCAGGAACCCAGCATCTGATGCTTGGTCGCGGCGCCGTCACCCGTCCTGATTTGATTGCCAAGATTGATGCCGATAATAATGACACAAAAACACTGACAGCCTTAGCATGGCAAGATTTAATTACCCATCAGATTAAGTTTTTAGAGGGTGCGGCGAAAAACGATGTGGTGTTGGTCGGGCGTTATAAGCAGTGGCTTGGTATGTTGACCAAAGGTTACTCTGAGGCGCAAACCTTGTGGGAACGTATTAAAAGAGAAAAAAATAAAGCGGTGATTATCGCGGCGCTGCAAAATAGCACATGCGAATAAACAGCGCCTTATGATCGATATTGTAAAGGTGTTAAAAATAAAAATCTCAAAGACTTACAGCAGCAATAAGCTAAAAACTGACCCGAATCGCTAAATAAAACAACATCAATGAGCAAGCCATCGAAAGCACCCAAAGAATAGAGCGAAAGGTCGCTAAATTGGTAATATAGGCCACGCAAAACCCAATACGAATCAGCACATAAAGCCAAGCGATGGTATTAATTATCAACTGCGGTACAAAAAACAGCATCGCAACCAATACTGCTGCCAAAAATATAGGCAAGGTTTCATAGCTGTTTTGCTGGGCAGCATTGGCCCGCGCGGCAGCTCCTGTCGTCCCTTGTAAGAAATCACGCGGGTGGGCATTGTCAGCAAAATTAAAACCACCAAGCGCTTTTGCTGTCAGCGCCATCATCAGTGGCAGCAGACTTGCCACCACCATCGCCCAAATAGCCGCTGCGGCACTATCGGGAATCAACCCAAAGAATAGACTCATCAGTATACTCGTCCCTATCCTGCAATCACTTCAAAATCGTGAGTCACATTGACGCCGCCCTGTACCAGCATCCGACTGGCTGAGCAGTATTTTTCGGCCGACAATTTGATGGCTTTTTCTACTTGGCTTTCTTTGACCTCTTGTCCGGTCACCACAAAATGCATATGAATGTCGGTATAAACTGCTGGAATGGTCTCAGCACGCTGAGCGGTCAGCTCACAACGTACGTCGGTCACTTGTTGGCGCGACTTTTGTAAAATTGCCACCACATCGTAGCTGGCACAGCCACCAAGTCCTAATAAAATTAGCTCCATAGGACTGGCGCCCTTTTCTTTATCAGCATCGATTTGGACGTTATGTCCTGATGGCGACACACCCATAAAGGCTTTATTTTCTTGCCACGTGACGCTTGCTTTTGACTCTGACATCTTAGATATTCCTTGTTTTAATTGCTACGACTTTGAATGCGCATGCTTCTTAATTCATATGCTTTTTAATTTGACATGATTTTTAGTTTGAATAGTAAAGGTTTCTTATTTTCTGAAATACAATCTCTTTTTGAAAAATACTGTCTTTTATTAGTGTAGCATAAGCAAAAACCAGATTTATGACACTCTTTCCTCGTTTGCCTTTTCTTGTTTACCTTTTATAAACCGCTACCTTATTTATGCTTTAACAATAATATTCGATATTTAAGTATTTATACACCTATCGTTACCGCGACTTATCATTGTTAGAAAAATCTACGGAATTTACTTACAAAAGTAGAATTATAAGTTACTGATTTTAAAGGATTAATCTTGTGAAACATTTTATAGCAAAATACTGTTACACATTTTGGTTGTTTCTTGGTTTAATAACGGTAATGAATCTTATTTTGTCATAGTACTGATGGTCATCACCCTATAATAACTATGATTGCTGTCGTTGTACCTTGTCGAAATAAGCTATTTTTAAACAATTTAAAAGGGTTTAGTCATGATAGATGCAGACGGCTTTCGCGCCAATGTCGGCATCATCTTGGCAAATACACAAGGGCAAGTTCTGTGGGCAAAACGTATTGGTCACAACGCTTGGCAGTTCCCTCAAGGCGGCATCGACCGCGGGGAGACGCCGATGGATGCGATGTATCGCGAGCTCTGGGAAGAGGTCGGTTTACATCCGCGTCATGTCGATCTACTGGCGGTCACGCAAGATTGGTTGCGTTATCGTTTGCCAAAACGCTATGTGCGTCATGGGCAGTACCCTTTGTGTATTGGGCAAAAACAAAAATGGTTTTTGCTGCGCTTAGATGAGCCGAATACTCAACACATCCGCTTTGATGAGGGTAAACCAGAATTTGACCATTGGCAATGGGTCAGCTACTGGTATCCACTCGGACAAGTGATTCATTTTAAACGCGGGGTATATCGTCGCGCCTTGCAAGAATTGGTGCGCGAACTACCGCTTAAACAAGAACTGATTATTCCAGAACAAAACAACCATTTGTTGGTGGAATAAGTATTCAAATAGAAAACAAATTCCCCTATTGATAGCTATTATTCATAGGGGAATTTTTTTATGTTAGATTTGCCTATGCTGGCATTCACGGCTAATAAGCGCTGCTTTGATTTTTTTGTCTGAACTATCTTCTTTACGTAAGGTTAAAATACTTTGCGTCCGCGTTCCATAGCTTGGCATGGCTGTTTTATTCATACTACTTAAATCAGCAGATTCAATATAAATGGAGGACAGTGCGCGCTCAATCTGCTTAGCGACACCTGTTTCGGGTAATTTATTTTCTGGCGCTGGCGTATTATCTGACATCACGGCAAACGCCGCTGCTTGCCAGTAGTCAAGGGCGCTGTTCTCGCTAATCAATGGCAACACCTCTTGGCGTAACCGACCGCGTAGGCGTTCGGTTTTAAACCACCCTTCTTCTGGCTGACCATTGGATATTACGTACAATCCAGCATATAACGGCGTTGGTGCATGACCACGATTATTGACAATCACCGCTTGCGCCGTATCGCCAATAACAAGGTTAAAACCTGCGTAATCTTGCAAACTGATTTGCCGAGCAAATTCCAATGGGTTTAAAGTGCTGGTCAAAAAATCGGTGACCAATTCGCCACGTGAGCACTCATCATTACTTGCTTGTACGCCATCACGAAAATTTAACACCGCCGCCCAGCGTCCGTTTTGCTCACAAAAATCGCCATGTTGCTGTTGATGTATGCCAAGCCATGTGCCGCCACTTTGCTTATCGCGCCCTGCATAAATAGGCTTATCCTCCCATTGATGCAGCGGCGCTGTTGGACGCTGTAAAAACTCATCACGGTTGGACAGTAAAACCAACGGCAACTCATCAAATAACTGCCAAGCAATGGCGACGATACACATAGTTTTCCTTGATATAAATATTAAATTATTAGCGCTTAGTTGGTACTCAGCTTTTTATCAGCAGGGTAGCTGATTTGATATGTTGATTGCAGCACTTGTGATTGCTTACTTGGCAAATCAAACTCCCAAGCGACCATCCCTTTATTATCATTCCAGTCTTTTTGGCTAATCGCTGGGGTATGCGCCGCCATGACTTTAATACTATCGTCGCTGCTCACCGGCTCAGCACTTAACACCTGCAAGCGCACGCTGCGATTGTGCTGATTGGTAAATTGATACGCTTGAGTGATGGTTTTGGTTTGCTGACGGTTAAACACGCCTTTATCACCTTGTTTACTCTCGTCAGTCAATTGCTTCACCAGCAAACTTGGGTCAATACCGAAGCCAACACCCTGCTCTTTTAGAGTTTGATAATTATAGCGCGACTGTCCGACATAGTTATCATCACGGTATAGCTGCAACGAACCATCTGCCCAAGCAGGCGTCAAAAATGGCGCGGATGCATACCAATAAGCGGCGGTCTCGGCACTTGGTGTGCTGCGTAGCCAAAGTTTGCTAGTGCCAGACTGCTCATCGATGACGGTACGTACGCGCCGACCATCACTAGGAATACTGACCCGCTGTGGCAAGCGATATTCGGTGATGCCATTTTTGTTTTGACTACTCACGGTAAAGCTCGGTAGTGGCGGCATCTCTGCACCGCCGCCATAATTGTCTCTTGCAGAAGCAACAACGACAGGCGATGCTTCCATCTCCATCATCGGCGCTGCATAACGAGCCAATTTAGCTTGTTGCTGCTCTTCATATAATGACAAGCGCTCAACGTGTGGCAGCTGACTGGTAGTCGTTTGATTGGGATTTACGCTACTTAAAATAACGGGCACGTTGTTCCAATTTTCACCGGTTTGTTGAGCGATGATGGCGGAGGCGGTAATATTCAGCTGCTTGCTGTCGGTATTTAAGCGCGCTTGATAGGTCGGCTCCCAACTGGCGCCGCGCACCTGATAATGCAGTTTAACGGTGCTTGGCGTGCGACTGGCGGTGCGAATACTAACTTGGATCACGCTATTCTGTTTTGAGGTCGTACTGCCCGCCAGCAGCTGATTGAGCGCATCTTTTGCTTGTGCCTCGCGCTGCTGTAACTCGATAATTCTTTTATTAATATTGGCCGCTTGCATTTCTAAATCGTGGGCGTTATTGGCCAATGTGCCAGCCGTATTAATTTGCGTGACCTTGGTTAAATTTTGCAGATAGGCTTTGGTTAAGCGTGCTGCTTCTAATTCGGCACTGATATCGGCAAGAGTGTTTTTCTGGACTTGTACTTTGGCGTCGCCTTGATATTGGCCATATTGACATTGCGCTGCTTGCTCAGCGCTCAAGGTTTCGATACTGACTTCACCGACGTTAACATTACCTAGTGCTTGTACGCTAATGCTATCAGCGTCAATGTTCGGCGATAAACAAGAAAAGACCAGCGTTTGCTCGCCACTGCCGTTGATTGGCAAGGTACGCGTGACACTGGCTAAACCTTGATAGATGGTGATATTTTCAATATTACTCAGCGCTGCTTGTGCATTGATAGGAACCCATAGCGTCAAACCTGAAGCCATGATGCCGAGCAAGGGTAATGTTGGTAAAGGTAGCTGCATAAGGATTCCTTAGAAATTGAAGCACTTTTTTTCATCTTATCGGTTTTTGCTCCGATTTGCTATTGATTCCATGTGCCATTCCCTTATCCATTTATTTATCGATAAACTTATCATAGTATTCGCAAGGGATGAATTTTGCTATTATGGGCCACACTCCATTATCAATAATATGATGCCTTTATGATGATTCATCCTCAGTTCGACCCCGTAGCGCTGTCCTTGGGGCCAGTAGAAGTGCACTGGTATGGTTTAATGTACTTATTGGCCTTTGCCGCCGCTTATGGCCTTGCATGGTATCGCAGTAGCAAACGCGATGGCTGGACTACCGATATGGTGTCTGATTTGGTCTTTTTTGGTGCCCTTGGTGTCATTTTGGGCGGCCGTATCGGCTATGTATTGTTTTATCAATTTGGAGAATTGCTACAAAATCCTGCGTATCTGTTTAGGGTATGGGAAGGCGGCATGTCGTTTCACGGCGGCATGATTGGCGTTTTGTTAGGCATGTTATATTTTGCCCGTAAATATAAAAAGACCCCTTTTCAGGTGCTCGATTTTATTATTCCTTGTGTACCAACAGGTCTGCTGTTTGGGCGTATCGGCAACTACATCAACGGCGAGCTATGGGGCCGCGTCTCAGACGGTGGCTATAATTGGCTGACTTACTTTCCGCAAGCCGCGGCATTTGATGCGCAGCAATTACAAACCAATCCTGAATTACAATCGTTAATGCTTGAGGTCAATGGCCAGTATTTATTGCCGCGTCATCCATCGCAGCTCTACGAAGCGCTTGCAGAAGGTCTGCTGCTATTTATCTTTTTATGGTGGTATTCCTCAAAACCGCGTCCCCGTATGGCAGTCTCGGCTATCTTTTTATTAGGTTACGGTCTTAGCCGCTTTATTATCGAGTTTTTCCGTCAGCCCGATGCCGACCAAGGCTTTATTTTACTCGGCTGGATGACTAAAGGCCAAATATTAAGCGCGCCAATGATTATTATTGGTCTCATCATGCTGGTTTATGCTTATAAGCGTAGCATCTATGATTGGGGCAAGCAGGCGGCTTATTAAGCGTTAATTACCAAGTAAGATATTAAAAACACGTTTAAATATTGAATGCTATATTTGAATCAGGCAAAAGAGTAGTTTTATGACCAGTAATTATCATAACAGTAAAAATGAGCAAGCCTATTTAGACTTGCTACAACATGTCATGATGAATGGCACTGAAAAAGGCGATCGTACTGGCACTGGTACACTAAGCCACTTTGGTGCGCAGCTACGTTTTGACTTAGCCGATGGATTTCCCTTACTAACTACCAAAAAAGTCCATTTTAAATCGATCGTTTATGAGCTATTTTGGTTTTTAAGCGGTAGCACCCACGTTGATTATCTACAACAAAATAACGTGCGTATTTGGAACGAATGGGCGACCGCTGACCAAACCGCGCGCTTTAATCGTCCTGCTGGCGACTTGGGTCCCATTTATGGTCATCAATGGCGCAATTATGGCGCCACCAAGCGTGAAGACGGCAGTTATGTCAATGATGGCGTCGATCAAATCACTGAGGTGATTGAACAAATAAAGACCAATCCCAACTCGCGCCGCTTAATCGTCTCTGGCTGGAATCCAAAGGAAGCGGATCAAGTTGCCCTGCCGCCTTGCCATACCTTATTTCAGTTCTTTGTCGCGGACAATAAACTGTCCTGCCAGCTTTATCAGCGCTCAGCGGATTTATTCCTATTATACCCCCATAACAATAATGCACAATACGGAGTAATAGATCGTATATAATGCAATACATAATTTAGTCTATGTATTGAGATAGTAATTATTATGGATGTTAAAGTTTGTTCAGACGCGAAGTTAGATTTATCTAAGTCTTGTTTACTCAATGAGATTCCAAACTTATCATTGAACAAAACCGTAAAAGTGAATGGTGTTGGAGTATTTGATGATGATGGCAAGATCCTTCCTCTTGTTTCTGAGTATTTGTCGTATCGAACCAAACATCAAATAATCTCTTATAAATCAGCAGTTACTTATGGTAGAAACCTAAGCTACTTCTTAAGTTATATTCGTAGTCGTCCAGATTATGATGACAGTGAATCTGATGAAGTATTTATTACAGTTCCAAAATACGTAATTCAAGAATACCTGACATTTTTAATTCGTGAAGATTATAAGAACTCATCTACTGTTAGAAGTAGAGATGAGACAATACATGCCTTCATCGAATACCTTTGTAGCCCTACAGAAGACCGTGATAAGCTTAGAGAAGATAACCCATATAGCGATGGCTTGCTATCAAAACCACCAAAGCGCACACCCATTAGCTCTTGCACACTTGATGACCTTTTTATATTGATTGAATTTACTGATTCAGAACGAGAAAGAGCTTTACTCCAATTTTTATACGACTCTGGCTTACGTCGTTCAGAACTACCTAGAGTTACTCTTCAGGACTTTAAAGATACTAACAACTTCAATTCTGAAAAGTTTATTTCCTCCGATAATGAACAGCCTATCCATGCTGATTACGTGCCTTTAAAAGTCAAAGGAAGTAAAGGCCGTGGTAATCAAATTAAGCCACGCTGGACTTTGCTTAGCTTAGCAACTATCAAACGTGTGGAAAAATACCACGCATCTCCCTTATATAAAAAATACGCTCGTAAATATTCAAAGCCATCTGAAACACCAGCGTTCCTTAACGCTGAAGGCACTCCTTACACCCCAAATTCAATCAGTAAGCTACTTGAACGTATAAGTAAACGCGCAATCAAACACGGTCGACTCAATCGACTGATTTCTCCCCACAAGCTACGGCATGGCAACGCTTATTCAATACTACAGTCAAAGGATTTAGGGTCTAACTATGTAGATCGGCTTGCTATTGTGCAGAAATGCTTAGGCCACAACCATCTTAGTACTACACAGATATACACTAATATCCCTCAAGATATCTACAAGAGCATGTGTGACAAGAATGGTGAGATTTTAACCAAAGCTGAGAAAATGAAGCGCTTATCTGAACAGACACAATTAAGAATTGGCATTAAGGAAATCAAATGAAAAACATTGGAATAACCATTGATGAGATTCATGAGGATTTTCCTGAGCCAGGAATTTTAGGTGCAGACTTTAAGAACGCTGAAGAAAAACAACCGATCAAAGACACCCAAGCAGCTGTTATAGAATGGGTATCGAAAACAGCTGGAGATAAAGAAGCGCTATGGGAAATACCAATTAGTAAAGCGGATAATCCTTTAGGCTTCAGTGTAGCTGTTAAACATATTCAGAGTGCTGTAGGTGTCTCATACTCTGTTGCACAAAAATATAGGGGTCTTACTACTCCTTTAATTGAAAGGATGATTGAAGAAAAGATTCTAGTAATACCAAGTGAAAGCTACGAAGCGGCTGGCATCGAAAACACTAGAAAACTTTTGAATTGGTACAGAAAGCTAACTGTAGAGGAAAAGCACACTTTACCTATTTTCGGCAACAAAATTTCGATAGGAAAAATGTCTCCAGAACAACTACCTATAAAAAGAGAATCCTTAAGGTTTAATGTTGTTAAAGATGCTTGGGAATTCATTCACAAAGACTTAGAAAAAATTGGAATTATTGATCCGAATTATAAAAGCGTTGCTGAAAGAACAAGCGAAGCGAATGTCAATAGAAGAAATCATAGTGAAAGTCAGATAGAGCGTTTTCATAGACTCGCAGCAAGAGAGTTAAATGCAGCTGATGACTTCTTGCCTCCTTCAAAATTAGAACCGTTTATTCAGGTTGAGCAACTGTTTGCTTGTAGTAGCAAAACTGTCTCTTCAGAATCAGGCAAGAGTAATTATAGAGTTGCGAGTAGTTCATTTATAGAGTTCTTATCTAAACTGTATGGAAATAAACCCTTTAGAATCGTAACAACTTTTGATGGATACCTACTATCTAGATATCGGAAATATTTAGAGGACAAGGTAATAAATAAAGAAATATCAAGTTATCATGCAAATACAGTTTTGAGTTCAGTCCGTATAACATTGAATCGGCTGACTCAAGTACGCAATATAGAATATAGCTTTTTCAATATAAATGGATTTGCTACAACTAGAGAAACAGATGTTAAAAAGCCATTTACAATGAACGAGCGGCTTCAAATATTAGATGCTATTGAAAAAGGTATAGGAGAATCTAGAGCAATTCTAACTCCTTACAAAAAGAGTGGAGTCGGAAAAAACCCTCTGGATAAGAAAGGAGGTCGAATATATGGACTTTCAACACTGGACAATGCAAGATGGCTTTTTGAAAACTGCTTAAAGTGTAAGCCAGTCCATCATAATACAGCTAAATCAACTATCGAGAAATCTTTCTTGGCAATTATTGCCGATTCAGATAAAGGGTTAATAGAAGTATACAACGAATGGGGCGTTCCCCCAATGATAAATATAGACGTACTTACCCCTTACCTTTTAAGACTCGCCCAAATTACAGGACTAAATGCAGACTCCTTACTTTCACTTAATATTGATGATTACGTAGACTCTCATCTAGCAACATCACGACCTTGTCTTAGATATTGGAAAGAGCGATCTGATGGTCATAAAGAATACCACCTTGATCTTTTCAATGCAGAACTGACATGGCTTACATCATCTCAAGCTCAGTCGATAAAAGTTATTTTTGAAGAGTTGGAGCAATTAACTGGTAGTTTTCGACAAGATATTGAAGATGATGCTTTTAAAGATAGGTTGTTCATCTATCAGTCGAATAGTACAAAAAAGCACGGCAGAGTATCTCCACTATTAGGAAACAAAGGAAAAAATAAAAGAGCATTGGGAGCTAGTTTATCTAGGTTCGTTAATAAATATAATTTAAAAAATGATGCAGGAGACCCCTTAACTCTTACAATAAGTCGGTTTAGACCAACATTTGTTAGTGAGATGCTTAGAAATGGCGTAAGTGTACGTGAAATTCAGCTCATGTTGGGCCACTCCTCACTCCAAACGACTCTTGGCTATATAGATTCTCTAGATTTTAACTCCATGAGTAGAATGAAGATAAATGATGAATTAGAAGAGATACATCAATCAACTCTGGATAAAGAAGTTGAGAAAGTACCAGAAGATATAGAGTCCAAAAAAATTGATGAGTTGGTAACAACCTTTCATACTCCTCTAGCTGAATGCAGAAATATTTTTGACCCGCCAGATTTTGTAAAAAATCTTTCATCCTACATACCTGGTACTCCATGTTCACAATATAACAAATGTTTGGGTTGTGACAATGTCATTATTACAGCTAGGAATCTCCCTGAAATTTTTGCAATGAAGCGTGACTATACGCTTTTGAAAGAGCACTCCCGTGTCATGGATACACCCTATGGGCATGTTATTTCAGAGAATTTAGAACTGATAAAAGGTATTACAGAACCTGAACTATCTAATTTTTCCTTAGAAGAATTAGAAAATGGACGGCGTTTAGCAGAATACATTGAAACGACCACACTAGTTGATGGAGTAATCTAATGGACTATGAAAAAAAGCTGAATGTATTAACAGGTTTTGCAGAACATCGTTTATATGTTTTAGATGCTCTAGACCATGCTACAGTTCAAAAGAAGAAGCACCTTCAAAATAATTACACAGATGACATAGAGTATGTGACGTACCTTATGGACAAACCTGTATCGAAATTATCAAAGTTTTCTGACGACTTTTGGGACTTTAATGACGACTATCCTAATGCTGCACGAAATGTTCAGGGCGCAAAGCTCCGCATTAGTTTTTCAAAGTATACAGATATCCCAAGATTCGTTTTAATAGAAATAAAAATCATATTCGAGTTGGCCCTGCTAAACAATTCGATTTTCAAGCTTCAAAGTAAGGAAGGCCAAAGTCGAACAAAAAAAGTCTTAAAAGCAAACTCTTTAATTACAATTTTTGAAAATGGATTAACGTTTATTAATGAAATATTTAAACAGGCATCTCATGAGTTAGGCCATGAGTTTGTTCAGGAAAAAATCAGAACACTCTCCGATATAACACCGGAACTGTACTCCAAAGCTGCTGAAAACTACGATCGTGTAAAAAATATAGAGCTAGATAAATTTTTTAAATATCTACGCAGTCCAGCGTCGGTTCAGTATGTATTTGAAAAACCTATCGCTTATGTAGAGTTAAATAGCCTGAAATGGAAGAGACTTGCTAATATTAATACTTCGAAAAAAGAACAAGTACTGCCAGATCTGGTATTTGAATCTCTCTCGAAAATGGCTTCCTTTATCATAGTGGACTTTTTAAACGCTATAGGAGCTTCAGCAAAGATATCAGATCCTAACTCCTTAGAAAGATTTAATACAAGCAACCACGTTTCATGGGCAAACGAAGAAGGAGTAACCCACGAAATTTTAAATGCTTATATTGCTATGAGATTAGGAACTAAAGGCTATCCTTCAAGTTTCATTACAAACATAATTGAACCCTATGATTGGATGCTCAAAAAAGACTCTAGTGTTACGAGTGGACGAACTTTACGTAAAGAATTGAAAAAACGTGGTTACAAGTTAGATAATCTTAGAGAATACTTTAACCTCGTAGCGTATGCATGCGCATATGTAGTAGGCCAGTATACAGGTATGAGACCATCTGAACTATCAGAAATAAGAGTTCAAGATTGTTCGTGCTTAGTTCAAGATGATGGCGTTTGGCTCATTGAAAGTACCGTCAAGAAACATAAAGATGAAATTAGTACAGGCTTGTTTGACGACAGATGGGTAGCTATACCGATTGTTAAAGATGCAATATTAGTAGCATCGTATATTTCAAAAATTAAAGTTTCACCTTATTTAATTTCTAATGTAGATACTGTTAAACCAGGTAGCTCCCCTCAGTCGATGGCTAGTAATGGCATTAAATATCAAATGAATAATTTCATAGGCCAACTGTTAGGCAAAAATATTGCTAGTGAACTGAAGTTCAATCCCTACATGCTAAGACACACATTAACATATCAATTGTTTAAGGCTGAAGTTGGATTGCCTCTTATATCGTTTCAATTGAAACATTTTGTAGAGAGCATCTCTAAGTACACATCTACTGGCGCTACCTCGTCAGTTACGTTAGGCTACGGTGATATAGGTGAGATGCTGTCAAAAGACGGCAACCGAAAAGGTGATACGAAATCACTGCGCCGAGCAGCTGAATTAGATGCTATTAAAACTGCCCATAATCCAAATGGTACATATTATGGTGGTAAAGCGAGTGAGCATAAAAAAGGTCTGATCAAGACGTTTAGTGGATATATGGCTGAAGGATACACAGAGGATGAGATTTATGAGGCTATGGTAGATCAAGGGGTTGCCATGGTCTATATGGGACAAGGGCTTTGCTATGGTGGTAGAGCAGAAGAGTATGATTCAAGCCTACCATGTATTGGTTCACTACGTTGTAACCCAGCTCGATGCAAACAAGCCGTTGTAACTACCAAGCATGCTCCTAAATGGCGTGAAGTTTACATGTTAAATAAAACCAACCTCAATAAACCAGAATATTCAGACAATCGAGAGCAAATTCTATCAGCAATGAACGAAGCAAAAATGGTGTTAGAAAATCTTGGTGAGGCAATCGAACTATGAGTAATGAAGCTTATGATCAAAAAAATAATGACGACTATGAAGCAATAACTTCTGCTCTAAATATTGCCTTAATAGATCTTCAAAATAACAAAAAGCTAAAACCCACTATAGCGCAACTTTCGAAGATGACTGGTATTCATCGAAATACTATTACAAACCGTGGTTGGCCCGTCCAAAAGCTAAACCAGATCAAAGATATCAGAAAAGCTGAAGAGAAATCGCGTAAAGACAAAAGAACCATAGATAATGCTGATGTTAAGAATGCGCTTGAAGCAAAGATGATTCAAGCGCAAAATGAGGTTATCTACTGGTTTAATGAATATCAAGATATAAAAAGGGTCGCTCAACACTCAGATAAACGGTTACAAAAAATGAGAGAGTCACGAGATTATTATAAAACACAATCTGATACAGATAAAAGGTCGTTATTAGAAGCTAGACAGGAGATTAAAAAATTGAGACAAATGTTAGCTTTAAAAGATGCAACACCGAACCAGCTGATGCACTAATCTATCGGAAACTACCTATGCTATAAAAAGTATAAACTTAATTTCCTTGTACTTAAAGGCTAGTAAGAGCCTAGCCAACAAATATATACCTTATAGCATAAATCACATATATTAATACTTTATGCCTAACAGAAATTTATCATCTTTCTAAAATTTTAATCTATATTTGTATCAAACTGAGAATGGATACGCGATAGACTCATGATACTGGTACCCTTCCACTTCAAAATCGTCCAATGTTACCCATGTCTCAATATCTTCGAGAGACTTAATTTCAGGGTTAATGTGAAGTTTAGGGGCTGGATACGGTTCGCGTTTTAATTGCACATCACGCATTAACTCTAATTGGTCTTCATATATATGTGCATTTACAATCTTGTGATAAGCTTTTCCAGCCTCATGCCCCGTAATTTGAGCCATTAAAGCCAATAAAGTAAAAACCTGGACTTGATTGAAATTTTGACCTAATGGCACATCACAGGAACGTTGGGATGAAGTTAGATATAGCTTTCCTCCTAACAATGAAAACGTATGGGTATGCATACAAGGACGCAAACATCCCATATGAAACTCACCTGGATTATAGAAAGTTAGGATTTCACCTCGATCATCAATACCATTCCGCAAGTTATCATAAATCTTACGAAGCTGGTCAAACTCCTCTCCTACTGAATTACGCCACCTGCGGCCCTGTACACCATATACTCGGCCCATATCATCCTCACCTTTACGATAAGGATTAGCTAACCAAGCTTCATTTTCATTGGCATTGGCACTCCATGTATTGCATCCAATAGCTCGAAACTGAGCTGCGCTATCATAACCACGTAGATACCCCAATAACTCTGCTATAGCCGTTTTCCAATAGCTTTTTCGAGTAGTCACTAAAGGAAACTCATTAGCGCCTACGTTGTATTCTAAATCAGCATTAATAACGGTTAAGCAACGCTTTCCAGTCCGTTCATTTTCGACCCACACGCCTTCATCAACTATACGTTGACATAAATCTAGATATTGTTTCATTCAATAACCTTAATTGGACTGTATACTTTTCTCGTGAGGTAATTTCTTATTGCCCGTGATCACAACACGTTTTACCTCATGATTTCATTGAGCATTATAAAGTTTAAAGGCTTGAATGTACAAACCTGTTCGTACAGACTCACTGACTCAATAACCTATCAATAGACTATACATCTCAGCAAACCGTCAAGGACTTTAAAACTAGTGCTCTGAACTAAAACGGCTATATAACTTTTTATCGTAGTAAGGTGGAAAGTTAGGATAGAATAGAGGTGCCAATAACAGTTAGATTAAAGGAAGCCCTATGTCAGCAACCAAGGAAGAGATAGCTGAGTTCATGAAGTCTGAGTTCCCTCAAGCAAAGTACAAGATTGAGGCAGTAAATAGCAGTGGGTCAATTTTATCCCATGATATCAGTTTAGATGATTTGAGACCTGGAGGTACTGTATCGGGACCTGTAATGATGGGAATTGCTGATGTGGCTCTTTATGTGGCTATCTTAGGTAGAATTGGCATAGTACCATTAGCAGTAACCACGAGTCTAACTATCAACTTTTTACGTAAACCAACTGCAAAATCACTCATTATTGCTGAGTGCAAACTGCTAAAAGTTGGAAGAAGTCTAGTCGTAGGTGAGGTTTCTTTATACTCAGATGGATCTGACGAATTAGTTGCCCATGTTGTGGGAACCTACTCAGTACCACCAACCAAGAACAAGTCTGAAAATATGTAAAAGATATCAAATTAAAGCCCTTTGCTCAAATCCTAGTGAAATAGATCAGGCGTCTTTACTGGTATAGTTCTCTAGTGAGGACTAGAATCTTTGGCTGTGGGCTAAGAAATAGTCCCAGTGTACTTACCATACAAATTTTATTTGTGATCGGTGCGCTACACAGACTGTAATACTCAGCATGAGTATTACAGTCTGTGTATGTGATAGCGTAGGTCAGCATTATAATATTAAGCTTATATAACTATAGAATAGATACTTCTAGCCAATACGCAGGGGTTTTCCCTCTAGAAGCTTGAGAGCGTGGCTGAAGAATACGCAATTCATATTTACCTGAATATGGGAGCGTGTAATAACCTTGGTTATCTAGTTTAGAGGAATACTCTCCTACGTTAACAGAGTCTGCTAGATTCTTATGGAATAAATAAGAATCTACATTCCCTCCCGCTATTTTGACATAAAGCCTTTGGTTTTTTTTAGCGTAAAATGTATAGGAATCATAGAGCCTTTCCTAAATTTCGTGTAAGTACTTCTACAATCTAAATGATAGTTACACACTTTTTAGGAAAGGCTCTTTAAAGCCTTCTCGATATCTTCTTTAGACTCAGCACCGACCTCTCTAAAAATATCAACCATATCATTGAGTGAAAATTGACCACCTGACACAAGCTGCCATAATTCGTCACCTACTAACAGATCTTGGCGGTCATAAAAGTTGCCCCAACGCTTATAATTATTATCCGTTCTCGACTCAGGGTTATAAGGAATGGCGATGTAGGTTTGAATTTTATTAGTGTCCTAAATTAGTTGACCACCACCAGATTCTTATCAAAGACTTCATCATCTATTATTCGCCAAACGGCAACTTGCTGATGGTCTTTGGTGGTGACTAGATTTAAAGTTTGTTCAATCATTGCTTGAGGTCTCATATCCTTATGATGTTTATTTGCTTCAAACCCAGTTACTTTACACTTAGCGGTTTAATTAAGCTACTTACTTGAGCTATTTGCTTCAGTTATTAGGCTTGGCTACTTACTCAACTTCAATATTCTAAAGGCGCCCTGAATAACTAAAGCAAATACGATGCTACCAATAATCAAATCAGGCGTACTAGAGTGTAACCAATTAACCAAAATTCCTGCAACAATTACCCCTAAATTGATAATCACATCGTTTGAAGTGAAAATCATACTGGCTTGCATATGGGCTTCTTCTTTGCTTTTCGATTTTTGTAGTAAATAGAGGCAAATCGAGTTTGCAATTAGCGCAAGAATCGATATGACTATCATGGTAGAAAAGTCAGGTAACTGCTCATTGCCAAAGAAACGTCTTAGTACTTCTAAAAAACCAAGAATCGCTAGCGTAATTTGAAAATATCCGGCAATTCTAGCAATCCGTTTTTTCTTAATGACCGTTCCACCGACCG
This sequence comes from Psychrobacter sp. M9-54-1, assembly GCF_016613355.1. NCBI lineage: Bacteria > Pseudomonadati > Pseudomonadota > Gammaproteobacteria > Moraxellales > Moraxellaceae > Psychrobacter > Psychrobacter sp. M9-54-1. The sequence goes on from NZ_JADGFW010000030.1 coordinate 27,938, forward strand.
CAAATAAGCTAATTCCGTACACGAAGCTATCTGCTAACATATCTAAGCTGTCGGCGACCAACCCCATCGAACGAGAAATCAGTCCCGTGCTCATTTCAATAATAAAGAAAGCAAAGTTAATGACCAGCACTATCCATAGTAGCTTTCTTTGCTCAGCATCTTTTTTGTGACTAGAGTCAGCATCAATTTTAAAATTATTGTTGGGATCAGAGGGGTCAATGGTTTCGGTCGAGAGTAGGGTGTCTCCTAATTTTAGGTCATGAATAGCAGTCTCTATCCCTTCTATATTGTCATGATGAAACACAGTTAATTGACGGTTAGGAATGTCGAACTCAAGATGTTCAATATTCGAGTGGCCCTCTAATTTCATTCGGATTAGGTTTTCCTCCGAAGGGCAGTCCATCTTCGATATTTTAAAAGTTGTTTTATTCATAGCTACATTTATATCCGGGTGGTGGTTCAAAAAGTAGGCTGGAAAAAAACAGGCTGAGAAATTGATAAATAGTGAAATGCAAATGACACTATACATCAAATGCCCAGCCTGTCTAAGTGACAATATAAAGAAAAATGGTTTCAAAAGCTATGGTAAGCGAAACTATAAATACAAAGACTGCAAAAGGCATTGAAGGTAATAATTGCACTATCAGACATCGAGTAAGGCGAGCATTTAGGCGAAGTTGTAACTTTTCTAAAAAGCTGGAAAATCACTTTAAAGCCTTTGATTTAGCTTTCTTTTACATCAATCATGGGTATGTCTAATGTTAGCCTACTTTTTGAACCACCACCCAATTTTTTACTTACAACACGCAACCTTTTTAACACACGTTGATTATAAATCTTGTTTTTCAAGGTGCTAATATAATTGAGTAATACCTAACTTAGATATCATAAACCATTGATTCTAATAACTTTCATATTGTATTGTCACAGATTATTGTTTATCGAGTTTATCGAGATTTTGCAATCTTTACTTAATTGGAGAAATTATGCGTGCTTTAACTTACCACGGTGCTAAAGATGTGCGAGTGGACAATGTCCCAGAGCCTAAACTGCAAGAAAAAGATGATGTTATTTTACGTGTGACTGCAACTGCAATTTGTGGCTCAGATTTACACTTATATCGTGGCAAAATGCCTGCAACCGAGGAAGGCGATATCTTCGGTCATGAGTTTATGGGTGTGGTTGAAGAAGTAGGCTCTGAAGTCACTGCTGTTAAAAAAGGCGATAGAGTTGTTATTCCTTTTGTTATTGCATGTGGTAACTGCTTTTTCTGTCAGCATGACCTAATGTCCGCTTGTGAGACTACAAATACAGGCCCAGGCGCTGCTATTAATAAAAAAATAATTCCGCCACCGGCTGCTTTATTTGGTTTTAGCCATTTATATGGTGGGATTCCTGGTGGACAAGCAGAATTTGTACGGGTTCCTAAAGGTAATTTTGGTCCGTTCAAAGTACCTGGCTCACTGTCAGATGAGAAGGTTTTATTTTTATCAGATATTTTACCAACTGCTTGGCAGGCCGTAACTAATGCCAATATTACTAAAGGTTCAACCGTAGCTATTTATGGTGCGGGTCCTGTGGGGTTGTTATCAGCAGCTTGTGCCAAAATGTTAGGCGCTGAGCAGATCTTCGTGGTAGATCATAATGACTACCGTTTGCAGTATGCCAAAGATACGTACGGGGCTATTCCGGTTAATTTCGATAAGGTAGATGCTGCTGAATTCATCATTGAACAGACTAAAGGACATCGCGGCGTTGACGGCGTTATTGATGCGATTGGCTTTGAAGCCAAAGGTAGTATGCTAGAAACAATAATGACCAATTTGAAAATTGAAGGGTCAAGTGGTGCAGCTTTACGTCAATGTATTGCAGCTGTGCGTCGTGGCGGGGTCGTTAGTGTTCCTGGTGTGTATGCAGGACCCATTCATGGTTTCTTATTTGGTGACGCTTTTGATAAAGGGCTTACTTTCAAAATGGGCCAAACCCATGTACACAAGTATTTACCACAATTATTAGAGTATATTGAAAATGGTGATTTATCACCTGAAGCTATTATTACTCACCGTATGAATTTGTCTGACGCTGCTAAAGGTTATGAAATTTTCGAAAAGCGTGAAGAAGAATGTCGTAAAGTCATTTTAACTCCTTAATTTTTCAAATTTACCCTTAACTTTTAACATTTAAAGGTTAGGTCATAGCTGCTTTAACGAGATTATCCTAAATAATGGTTATCGCTAAAGCAGCTAGTAAAAAAATCTTTGACTTGCTTTTCTCTGCACACGGCAAAAAAATCACCCCCCAACCGATTTTCATGGGTTTAGGGATTAAAAAACTAACTAACTGTCTTAGATGGTCTTAAAGCTTAGAAGTGTAAAGCACAATAAACTTTCTTATATTTATCAGGATCATCTTTATTAGCTACAAACCCTCTGCTAACCAACTTTACCGAGTTAAATGTTTCACCTTCATCATTAGTTATCATAACAATCAAGTTTTGGTCCTCAAAACTTTGGAGTTCTTTAATCAGCTCTTTAATTGTCTTAGTTCTATCTTCCCATTGCACTATAATCTATTGTAAGTATACCTATGACAAACCAATTTCACTGGTTCGGTACCCTAGTGAGGACTTGAAAGCTAAGCTGTGGGCGAATGATATAAACGGTTTTACCCATTGGAATAGTCGCAGTGTACTTCATGGTGTACCTACCATACATATTCTATTCGTGATCGGTGCGCTATACAGACATCGAACTGTAGGTTATAACCCTAATTTTCGAGGAGGTATTTAGATTTCAGATATCTATTTTTGATAAAGTCTTCGATACTCAGCACAGGCAAACGGATATCCATTGCTGCAAGACTTTTGATACCATTCTAGCGCTTTGTTTTTATCCTGCTGTATATTGATACCCTTCTCATAGAATACTGCCAGCCCTGATTGAGCCATTGGAAGATCCTGCAAAGCTGCCTTGCGCGTCCACTCAAAAGCCTTCGTATCACTTTGGGTTGTACCTTTACCTTTAAGGTACATATCTCCAATTTTTGATTGGTATAAGTCAATACCGTCATTGGCTAAGTTTTGATATAACTCAAACGCTTTAGCATCGTTTTGATCTACGCCTTGACCCTTCTCATACATCAATGCCAGCATCCCCTGCATTTCTTTATGTCCATGGTTAGCTGCTTGTTGTAACCAATAAAATGCTTTTGAATAATCTTGAGGAACGCCTCTACCATAGTAGTATATAAGCCCTAATTCCGCTTGGCTTGAAGCATCTCCTAGATTAGCTTGTAATGTGAGATTTTCAAAATCCTTCTCAACATCAGATTTTACGGTTGGAACATTGTTTTGAATGCTCTCCCTCTGAGTATCAATAACTTTAGTACACCCTGTCAGCATAATACACGTCAGCAAAAATACTGCTAGTCTCTTTTTCATGACTGCTTGTCCTTTTAGTTAATCAAGGTAACACTAACCTTTTTTAACTGACCTTGAGTGTGGAAATATCGTAACTATTACTAATACAATGCCAGCTACAACTAAAATTAATGGACTCAATTGCAGAATATGAACTGAACCAAATATAAGAAAATACATACAAACTGCTATAACCTGAAAATCGTAAGTATGGTCTTTAAAGAATTTAAATATAATAATTAAAAGAAGCGCTATACCTACTATAAGGAAGAAAGTTCCATCAAGAAACATGTCTTTCATAAAAAAATAATAGATCACAGCAAATATGATATAAATGCCTAAACCAATTTTTCTATGAATTGAGTTTTTCTGTGTGGACTTAGTATTTTCTAATTCATCTCTCATAAAGCTATTAACCCCTATCACCTAACATAAAAATATAAATTAACAATTTTTACCCCACTCTCAACTTGAAATAAGCAAATCAAACTGAAGAGGCGGGTTACCAAGTTTTTTATTGAGTACAAAGCACAGATTGTGTGACAGGATTTTACGAATCAATCGATGAGACAAATGCCATAAATCTCTTGCTCTCACTCTTTGTATGTTAAATCGTTCTGATAGCTGACCAATGACTGTTTCAACGATACGGCGGGCTTTCATCAGCCGTCTTACCACAGGTTTGGGTCTATCCTCTTTCATGTTGGCTCTGAGTGGCGTTTGTAAATCCACGCCTTGAGCATTGTAGTACGATGTCAGACTCGGGCTGATATACCCTTTATCAGCACCGCGCAAACCATAAATATGGTCAGTAATATCAGGCGCAACCGCTCTTTCATCAACATTGGCAGGGGCAAAGGTAAAGCCTTTAATCATGCCCGATAAGTTAACAAGCAAATGGCCTTCAAAACCATAGTACTTCTCTTGCTTAGCGGCGCAGTAACTAAAAGCCGCTAAGTCTTGATAGTTTTTATGCCGATAAGCGCGTCCATAATGACAGACAGGTATCGGAAAGCCATCCATAAAATGGATGTTG
>NZ_JADGFW010000031.1:0-1172 GCF_016613355.1 Psychrobacter sp. M9-54-1
AATAAAGAGGAAATACCCATGGCAAAGGCCAAGTTTGAACGCAGCAAGCCACACGTCAACGTCGGTACCATCGGACACGTTGACCACGGTAAAACAACCCTAACCGCCGCTATCGCAACCGTAGCAGCAAAAACCTCTGGTGGCGAAGCCAAAGACTACGCCGCTATCGATAGCGCACCAGAAGAAAAAGCACGTGGCATCACCATCAACACCTCACACGTAGAATATGACACTCCAACCCGTCACTACGCCCACGTTGATTGCCCAGGTCACGCCGACTACGTTAAAAACATGATCACCGGTGCAGCCCAAATGGACGGCGCAATCCTAGTTGTATCAGCAACAGACGGCCCAATGCCACAAACCCGTGAGCACATCCTGCTATCACGTCAGGTTGGCGTACCGTACATCATCGTCTTCATGAACAAATGTGACCTTGTTGACGACGAAGAACTACTAGAACTAGTAGAAATGGAAGTTCGTGAACTGCTTAACGACTACGACTTCCCAGGCGACGACACCCCAATCGTAAAAGGCAGTGCCACCCAAGCCCTAAAAGGCGACGAAGGCAAATACGGCGAACCAGCCGTTGTAGAACTACTAGGTATCCTAGATACTTACATCCCAGAGCCAGAGCGTGACGTTGACAAAGCATTCCTAATGCCAATCGAAGACGTATTCTCAATCTCAGGCCGTGGTACCGTAGTAACCGGTCGTGTTGAATCAGGTATCGTACGTGTTGGTGACGAAATCGAAATCGTCGGTATCCGTGACACCCAAAAAACCACCTGTACTGGTGTAGAGATGTTCCGTAAACTGCTAGACGAAGGTCGTGCAGGCGAAAACTGTGGCGTACTACTACGTGGTACTAAACGTGAAGACGTACAACGTGGCCAAGTACTAGCCAAGCCAGGTTCAATCACCCCTCATACTAAATTTGACGCAGAAGTATACGTACTGTCAAAAGAAGAGGGTGGTCGTCACACACCATTCCTAAACGGCTATCGTCCACAGTTCTACTTCCGTACCACTGACGTAACTGGCGCAATCCAATTACAAGACGGTACTGAAATGGTTATGCCTGGTGACAACGTTGAGATGGGCGTAGAGCTTATCCACCCAATCGCTATGGACAAAGGTCTTCGCTTCGCAATTCGTGAAGGCGGCCGTAC
>NZ_JADGFW010000032.1:0-10306 GCF_016613355.1 Psychrobacter sp. M9-54-1
ATATTAGGTCTCCGACAATCCCGGGGCGGTTCAGGATTATTATTGTGCCCTCTGCTGACTTTCAGCTTAACTTTCTAAGACGTATTCAATGGTTGCTTGAGTCTAGCTCTTACACGTCTACCTATAAATTCGCTTTATTAATGGCGATGACAAACCTTTCTATAGAATCAGCTATTAGTGATAATAGCGAGCGCAGTATGTCATATGAAGAGTTAGCTGAGCAGTTTGTTCAGCTTTATTGGACACAAACACTACCATTTTCACATCAAGATGATGACTCCGTATTGAAACAGAGTAATGCAGGGGGGCAAGCTAAGGTTATTACTAGCATACTGAAGTTGCAACAAAAGACTAAAACTACCAGCATACGTGTAGCTCGGACGCGTGATATTAGAAAGTGGCAGTCAACGATTAAAGAGGTTGCTCAGACCATTAAAAACAACCCAGCAAAGTATTTACAAAGTGCACAAGATAAGGTCAGTCGTGAATTTTTATATGTTTATAATCCTAAAGCAAACGCGATAGTATTGATGCCTGGAATCGCATATTGTTTTACCCGTTTCAGTCAGATAATTCATAAACTCTGTCAGCAATACTGGACTGATTTTGTGCGTAAAAACCGTCACAATCAACCTTACTTTAGCGATGATATTGACCTACAAAAATTTCTATTTCATCAATCAAGACAAAGCTTAAAGGTCTTGGAGTCCATATTGATTGACACCCAACAAGGGCAGTGCTTCTATTGTCATAAAGCTTTAAAAAATAATATCGAGGTCGATCATTTCATTCCTTGGTCGAAATACCCCATTGATACCACTCACAACTTCGTACTTACTGATCATCGCTGTAACAACAGCAAACGTGACTATCTTGCTGAAGAGCTGTTCTATGAGAAGTGGTTAGAGCGCAATCAACAACACGGTCATACGATTGAACAGGAAGCAGAAACCATAGGCTTTATAACCAACCAGCAACGCTCAGAGACGATTAGCCAGTGGGCTTATCAAATAGCAGTAGAGCATGAGGATTTAGTCTGGTCACCACAACCAAGTATAAAGTTGCGGCCAATTAATCCTGACTTATTGCCACAGCTTCGAGCCTGATAAATAGATATGTCACCTTATGACCAAACAAGCATCTAAAGGCACCCTTAACTATTATGATGAAAATGCCGTTGAGTTTGCCATTAAAACGGCACACATAGATATGCATGATTTATACGAGCTATTTCTTAATCAGCTACCTAAAAGAGACACGCAGTCTATTTTAGATGTGGGCTGTGGCTCAGGCAGAGATGCAAATCACTTTGCTGAACAGGGTTATGAGGTAACAGCGATAGATGCCAGCGCCGAATTAATTCAGTGGGCTCAGCGACATCATATGTCGAGTAAAATTGATTGGCACCACTTAGACTTTAGCGGTATTGAAAAGCATCCTTGGAAGAATAAGTTTACTGGCATTTGGGCTTGTGCCTCATTGTTACACGTGCCATTTCTTGAGCTGCCTTTCGTTATAAAGTTATTATTAAAAACCTTGACTGATGAAGGCGTGATGTACTTATCATTTAAATATGGAAAAGGGGAGCGAATAGATAATGAGCGCTTCTTTTGTGATATGGATGAATTACGCTGGAAAACCATTGTAGCTAAAATACCGCATGTGATTGAATACCATATCTGGTTGTCGGCCGATAAAAGAGCCGACTGTAAAGATGCATGGTTTAATGTGATGATCAAACGAGAAAATAATCATATTAGAATTTCTGTAAAATGATGAGTAACAACTGACGATAACTGACATAAAACTTGGTAGGTAGATATGAGTGAGTCAATAGAACTTTTAAGATTGTTCGAGTCAGATAGCCGAATGAATAAGTTCCAAGACTTGTTTAAACAGCTCATCTATGTTCTGTCAGAAGAAAACATTGAATATGTGATTATTGGCACAGTTGCATACTCAGAGTATGCACCTCCTCGTGCGACCACCAACATTAATTTCATGATCTCTAAAAGTGACTGCTATAAACTTGAAAGCGTTCTTAAAGAATATGAGATTGATTTTATATGGAATGCCTACCAACAGCTCATCATTGCTGTCAAAGATGAAAGTGATGAGACTAAAAAATATCCTCTCGAACTTTCATTCCAAAGTACCCATAAAGGTCTTACATTGAGTCAGCCCATACCTAAAGAGATATTTAGTGTGGCTGATGTACCTGTCGCTAGCCCTGAAATATTAGTGGCTCTATGGTGTTTGGCAGCAAGTAATGGCCACTCTAAGTCTTATTACGATGCCCAAATGATGATTAAGCTAAAGTTAGCAGATGTTGATAGATGCATTGCTGTGATTGAAAGTCTTCATGAAACTAATGCCAATAAAGTATTGCGCTCAATTCTCACAGGTAATGCTATGTATGTCGATACAATAGATATGGATGAAGCGCTTATTAGGCTGTCTGATTTAATCCAAACTCAAGAAGACATTGAGTTGGCTAAAGCTCATCGTTATCAAGCGGCGCAAGAGCGTCGACGTAAACTCATTAGTGCTAAGTTAAGGGAAAAATAATAGAGCCTTTCCTAAAAACTGTGTAACTGCTTATAATCCACTAACAGGAGAATAAGCAATGACTAACCAATCTGACCTTAAAAAACTGGCCGAGCAAATGGCCAGCAGCATGAACTGACCCCTGCCGTCAAATCCGTACAGTTAAACTTGGGAGATTTTAGTTACGCAGCCTGACAATAAAAAGGCGTATGACACGGTTTTGAGTGAGTCTTTCTATATCGTCTACGTTACTCATGAGGTATACCTGCTAGCTCTAGATTTAGTCCTTGCATCATAACGTTTAACATTTCAGTTTCATGTTTAGCAATCATTTTTTTATCCCACGTGTCTGGCTTGCCTTGTATGCACTCAATCATTTTCAGTAGCTTTAAGCTATCGATTTGCCCGCTTTGAATATCTCCGCTTTGAGAGAAATACTTTACTTTAACATCAGGCATGTCATTACTCACACGTGAATTGAGGCTATGGCTAATCAAACATAAATTGCCAAAAGAGTGCAACAGTGAATCTTTTGAGCCTTTATCTTCCAAAAATATACTGTCGTTTCGCTTATTTTGGGGATAAAAATGCTCTACAGAGCTTCTAGCGGTAAAGGTAAACTTAGGATAGTTACCGTTTAACCAAAGCAAATAATCTAAATAATTGAACACAAAAATGTTGCGGATATTGCCATACCTGAGATACTGCTTAATTTGTATATGTAGATTATCAGGATTCAAGTTATCCTCAGCATGTTCAGCCAATAGCTTATTGAAGTCTGAGGTCTGATAAATGATTTGATGGTAATCATCAGGCTCATCAGTCAAATAACGTCTTAACATAAAGGCGCGAGCTATTTCTTCTAAATGGTTAAGATACGCTACGCTATTAAGCCCCATTTTATCGTATTGATAATGCGTACAAGCGTAATATAAAACGGCATTAAGCCAATGCTTATAGTTCGTAGTAGGGGTTGAGACATGAAAAGCACTTTGCAACATTACTAGCTTGTCATTGTCACTCTCAAAGCTATTTTTGTAGTAGCTGTTTTTTTTGTCTTCATTCTTGATCAGTTTATTAAGTGTCCACTGTCCTTTACTGTCTTGAGTGTTGCGCTTTATTATGAACTGATCAAAGATGAATTTGCTTTTAAGTAAGGCGTATATAAAAGTCTTTACTTGAGATAAAGGCGTTATTTGATCGTTAGTTTCTATACTTTGATCAGTATCTGAGATATGAGTATTTTCTAAGCTGGATGGTTTTAAAATAAAGGTTTCAAACTGGGTTAGAAGCTGTTTGTCATCAAGTGCAATGTCCTGTTTATATGAGGACTGCAGGTTCACCATGATTCTCAAAGCATGTAAAAGAAAGCTTGAGAAGTTAACTAAGCTATAGTAAGTCTCACTATTACCGTCATCTTCTTCTTTATCAGCAGTATTACTAGGGTTAGGTGGACTGTCAAAATTATCGTCAAGAATGTCATAAAGAGAGGGAAGTGGCTTTGCTTTATTGTTTTGAGCGTCGTCATTACAGCCAGAATATTGGTCATTATCTGGCTGGGAATTGTTGGGGTAATCATACTCTTTATATATATTAAGCAACTCATCAAAATCTTTAGGCTGCAAAAGAGTTAAATTATCTGAGAATAACTTGAAACGTAAAGTAGGGTTAAAGCCATACTGTACGTATTTATTCATGTTGGCGCAAGCTTCCCAGATATTATGAATCAAGGCTTTGGCTGATTGTTTGTCCGCAAGAGCTATCTCATTTTCGTCTGCCTTTTCAATGACTGATAACAAACGCGCTTTAATAATTTCATGCTTCTCTAATTGCTCGCCTCGGTTATTCATAACTTCAAAATAATGGTTTAAATCTGTTTCGTCAGGCACAGGCACACGAGCAATTTGTACATATTGAAATAGATAATCACAAAACTCTTCAAAGGTTGTAGTGGATTGTTGGTTCTCATTATTAGGTGTAATAAATTTACTTTCCATTACTTCGCTAATAGACTTATAGCCGTTGATAATAGCGGGATTTAGCTTAGCTTCATGAAGGTGCTCATAGGTTTCTAGATTTTCATTTAGTAGTAGTTCTAATGTCTGAGTAGATTTCGGACGGCTTTCAAACTCAATATTTTGTTCTTTATACCATGACATATCATAGTCGCTATCTATAGTTGTAAAGTAATTCTTTAGATATATGATTAATAAGCTCAAAGTAGTAAAGCGTTGTTGGCCATCAATAACTTCAAACACTTTACGTTTTGAGGATAGCTGCGGTCTTTCAAATACCACCAGTGTACCTAGATAATAGTTCTTATATTCCTTTGAGTTTTTCGCATCAATTTGAGCATCCATAATATCGACAATAAGCTGTTCAATTTCACTATTGCCCCAAGCATAATTACGCTGATACATTGGGATAAGGTAGTGCTCGGTACCGTTAAGCAGCCCCTTTGGTGTTAGTAGTATCACTTGCTCGGTTGCGCTCGGATTATAGTTTTTCATAATTTTATTTTTCTCTATTTATCAGTCAAATAGTTTAGGTCATCAAATAATTGGTATATGTCGTTATCAGTTTTCTTATTAGACTCTTTTATGTCATTGCCTCTTAGAGGGTGAACACCAGCGATCCATACTTCTTTAGGCAATGTAGCGTCTTTGATACGTTTGAATAACATACCGTCAACTGCATGGTTATCCATCGTTGCGAGTTTTACCGCATATTGTTTTAGGCGTATTTTATATGCCCAAATAAATATGATCTCTATAACCTGAGATAAGTCTTGCATACCAAATTTATCAACATAATAGATCAGTGCATTATCAAATAAGTTACGAGTATATTTGTCACCCTGACGCCACTTATCATTATAAGTATCTAATACCTTAACAATATTCGATGCTCGTTCATTCAAGGTTTGGTTATAGACAGTTACAGAGGAATGGTTGTCTTTATTCTCTGATGCGTGTGCACTATCAATCGTTTTCGTACGCTCAATAAGCGTATCGTAATATTCAACCATTTCAAAAAAACGACGACCGTTGACTATCTTTTGGTCTAACTGAAACGGGTAGTTCATTGCTTGAGCATCAATATGACGGTGCATATTGCTATTATAGTCATCAACAAAATGATGCGTGATCATCATAGCTTTTGCATAGTGCGGTAAATTTTGTTTATGTAGAGACACTCCTTTAAAAATATCTACATGGCGACTGGCAAAGTTGCGGGCCGGTTTATTATCTATCCAGCGCTTAATCCTAAATAAGTGCTGACTAAACAACCTATTTAATTCGTCATCTTCCAAACTTTCCCAATGAGCAACAGTTTGCGCTTTAATATTTGGATTGAGCCGTTCATCATAGGCGCTGAACTCACGTAAATGAAAAGCCTTTAATAAGTCATGAGGATATAACTCTTTACCGCGAGAGTTCTGTGAATCAAAAAACTGAAAGGCTTCTGATTCATCTTTCAATATAAAGATCACTACCTCACACTGATTTAGCAAGAAGTCGATATGCTCGATGCTGAGCTCACCACGGCTTATAATGCGTAGTATCTCTTGAAAGTTTGAATGCAAGTTGTAGATGGATATATCGCTAGAAAATTCTTGTTTTTTAGCTAAAACGGGTACGGTATTGGCTAGCTCGCCTAATATTTTTCCGATAGCTTTTATTTCTGTAGGTTCAGTTGAGTTATCAGCACGATAATGTTTGATAATCGCCATGACAGTAAGCATCAGCGTTAGGGTGCGCTGTTGACCATCGACAATGTTGAGTACGTCTTTATCATCTTTGTCTTTAGACTTATGAAGCACGATAGTGCCAAGGCGATAGGCTGGCTTGTTACATTGCGTCTTAATGTCATTGAATAAGCTTGCGATATTGTGCTGATTCCATTTGTAAGGGCGCTGATACTCAGGGATAGTTAGTAGGCATTCATTCAGTAACTGCTTTACTGAGATTATCGTTCTGTTTTGGAGGGTTACTGATTCACTCATAATTAGTGGTTATCCTTAAATTTACAGAATTATATAATAAACATTAGTTTTTTAGATAGCCGGTTTTTCATTTATTGAATTAATATCTATATCGTTAATAATCTAGCATAGCGTATAACCTGTAAATTTATTTTATAGGTTATGCGCTATACTAACCTTTATGATAAACATACAGGCTTACCATCATGTCTACTTCTCTCAATAACTGTCCTTTAAACGATACTTCCTCTATCGCCCAAGCCTGTGCAATTACCTTTCAAGGTAATGCCAGTAATAACCTGCAGCAAGACGCTTTTTTCTTTTTAGATCACTGATATCAAGAAGACTTAGGAGTAATGGCAGTGACACCAGTTGTATCACTATTTTGTTTAGCAGTATCTGATGGCGTGGCAAGCTCTAATTACTCACAACATTGCTCAAAGGCAGTGGTAAAAGCAGTTAGTCGGCTATGGAGCGAGCATAAGAGCATACGTTCAGAGACTATTCATCAGCTGATTAATAAAACCAAGCATTCATCTAAGCGTCATGGTGCAGCAGCAACTCTCGCAATGATTGTCGGAGAGTTAAATAGTGGTGGAACAATAAAGGCAAGGATAACGCATGTAGGTGACAGTCGTATTTATTTGCTGCCCAAAGGCGCGGCACAATGGCAGTGTCTGACACGCGATCATAATTTACTGAACGAGCTTATTGACCAGAAGGCACAGGAGCAAGGCCGCCAAGCAGAGTTTGCAGACTATAACCGAGAAGGGATGGCAGGGAGTTTATATAGCATTACTGAATGCTTTGCATTGACTAGTGATAGCAGTTATCTAAATAGTGAAGCGCCAGAAAGCATGTCTCAAACGATTGATGTTAATAGTGGCGATTGTATCTTGGTTTGTACGGATGGCATTCATGATTTAGTGCCAAGTCATGAATGGCAACCTGTCAGTGCGGAGACAGATTTACAGGAATGGCTAATCACTCTTAAGAATCAAGTCTATGATTCAGATGGCAATGCTTATGACAATGGAACAGCTATTTTGCTTCGTTTTGATTGAACCATTGTTTTAGTAATGAAGCTGTAAACTTACCACTGAACGATTTAACTGAGAAACTCATATGCCCACGCACCCAATCGCAAGCTATACAAAGTCGACACGTCTATTTGCTTTATATCAATGTTTGCCTCGGAGTGAGGCTGATGCTATGTCATTAACAGAGATTATGGTTGGTTATGGTGACGATTCAGATAATTTCGCTAATGAACGTAAAAACTTAGAGAATGATCTGATTACCTTAAACCAAATATTTAACGATATTTTTTATAGTGACGCATTAATGAGAGTGCCAGCATGGGGGCAGAATATCAGTGGACAGACAGCACGCTTTTATATTGAGCCTAGCTTTAGCATCGATATTATCAATGAGCGAACGGTGTTCTTTTGGGAGATGCTAGATAAATATACTGCAAACTATTTACCAGTATCTTTTAAGCAAAATATCACAGATAAGCTCACCCAATTAGGTCGGCACAATAAGACTAGTTTCCATCAAAGTAAGCTAGGGCAATGGCAAGATTATCTCATTACCTTGCCGAGCATAGTGCAAGCACCGACGCTTGACAATGACGTGATTGCCAGTATTCACCAAGCTCTGCTAAATAGACTGCAACTTAAAATAAGCTATCAAAATAAATGGCATGGCAGTTCTGCTGAAAGAGTCATCTATCCCAAAGGACTTATCTTTATTGACAATATGATCTACCTCACAGGCTTTAATCCTACTGATGATCATATCGATGATGAAGTACTGTTAAAAGCGCATCGTAATTTTGCAGTCAGTCGTATCACTGAGGCAGGAGTCATAGATAAACCTGTCCCTGATTGGGTAGGGCGAGATACTTTTTCATTAGATAATTTGAATAAATTGGGTAAGTTAGAACCGAATGATAATGCCCAGATAAAACTGGTTTTAAGAGTGCAAAAATACGCTTGTCAGCATTTATACGAGCGTCCGTTATCTACTGATCAAGTCATTACGGTTGTCGATGATACTTGGAATCAAGTCAGCGCTACTGTAGCTAATACGCTTCGTCTGCAAGATTGGTTGGTCAGTATGTCGCAGCTCGCCGTGGTTGTTGGGCCAAGTGAGCTGAAAACAGTGATTCTTGAGCGTTTACAGAGTGGGATAGAGCTTTATGAAAGCTAATTACATAGGAGAAGTACTGTGAATGAGGATTTTTTTAACGATTTTATCCAAGCTCAAAATACTGTTTATCCATCGATTATTGAGGAGTTAACCGAAGGGTGTAAGCGTACCCATTGGATGTGGTTTGTTTTTCCACAAGTAAAAGGGTTAGGGCGGAGTACAATGGCTCGGCGTTTTGCAATTGAGAGTCTAGAGCAAGCAAAGGAGTATTTGCAGCACGACGTGCTTGGAGCACGGTTGAGAGAGTGTGCTGAATTACTATTATTGCACCCTGATAAAAATGTTTTAGAAGTTTTCGGCTCAATCGATACGCTGAAATTACACTCTTCGCTTACGTTGTTTACTTTAGCGTCCTCTGATAAAAAATGTGTTTTTAACGAGCTTTTGGATCAGTATTTTGAATGCAGTTACGATATAAACTCTATCAGAATGTTAAAGCAAATTAATGATCAGCAAGCTAAGTCAATAAAACTGAACGAGACCCCAACAGATGATTTAATCCTTAGTGAGGATTGAACTTCAATAAACGAATTATGCCAGATGATAAATGTCTTAGAGACTGTGCGAGCGCTCTACTGCCGTCAAATCTCGCCAGAGTTTGATGCTTTTGACTACCTTCAAACTCTTTAATGATCAGTGAGCATGACCATGAAATATCAGATTGATGACTCGTATAGAGATGATATACCTAGTGCTGTTCTATATCGACAAACCATGGATCATTACCCAAAGTCTGTTATTGGTTGCTTTATCATCAGTGATGCTTGGGATGAGGAGGCGCTAATAGAGTTAAAAGAGAAGTCAGAGGCTTGTTTTTTAGTAGGCTTGCAAATAGATGATTATGATTTTGAGCGCTTAGATATTATGGAAGGCGTTGTTAGATGTCAGCCAGATGAAGTAAACGAGGTCATTAGAGTGCTTGATGTAAAATCTGCAAGTACTTTTATTGGTATAGATGTGGTAGATATCAAAAGTCTGTTTGAGTGTGGCAGTTTATTTCAATTCATCCAAGTAAGTGCCAAAGGTGAATCTGAAACAGATTTAATAAAAGTAACAACGCATAATCTTGTGGATCAACTTTCGACAGCACGCAATACTAAAGCATTGTTTATTGGAATGGAGAGCGTCCAAAGTTTACCACTGGAAGCTTTTGCTTATATATCAGAAGCTGTTGAATCGTTGTTATCTAATGATGATGCGTCTATCTATTACCGTTCAAGTGTGACTGATGAGCCTAACTCTTTTCATTTAAAAGCTATATATGCCTTGGCATAGCTCAGTTTTGAGTGCAGTGTGGAATAGTACATGAACTGGTTTGGATATTCCTTCAAGTTATCAAACCCCGATATTAATAACGTAACCTAAGAAAAGTAAATTTCATACCCTAGCGCTTTACACTATATAGATAATAGCATATAGAGCTTTTCCGATTTGTCAGAGTAAGATTGTTCTACGGCATATGCAAATATTGATGATATTTTAAACACCATAATATTGAGGGGTTTACTATCTAATAAGTTATAGTTTTAACCCCACTCTCAACTTCGAAAGTGATTGAAA
>NZ_JADGFW010000033.1:0-27865 GCF_016613355.1 Psychrobacter sp. M9-54-1
GTCTGATGCCAGCATACTTTTTAGAACACCACCAAATTTTAATGTTCAGTATTTGCACTACTCAGCTACTTAACTTAGTAGTCGACGAATCTAGCAACTCCACAATCAATTCTGCCACTTGCTGCGCCCAATAACCATACATCAAACTGCTTGGATGAAAGCCGTCGCTGGCAAACATCACTCTGATATCGATCGGCGTGCCGTTAGAGTGTTCTTCTATCATGCGCGCAAAGTTCGTTGCCATGTAAGTGACATTGTCATGAGCGGCACAAATTTGCTGCAAGCTATTATCAAGGATAGCGGCTTTGGCGCCAACGAAGTTATTCAATGGCGCAGGTATCGCAGGCATTTGAGCCATTGGCGGTAAGCTTAAAAAAACCAGCTCGCGTACGCCGAATTTACGCTGGGCGATAGCAATGATGTTTTTAATTTGCTGTTGCCATTGAGCCGCAGAGACTTTGGAGGTGGTGTCATTAACGCCGACACTTAATACCATCACATCGATAGGTTGGCTCGGTGCAGGCAACACATAAAGCCTGCGCAAAATATCAAAGCTAGTATGCCCCGTGGTCGCTTGCAACGACCAGTTTAAGGTATCAAAAGCGCTTTGGATAGCAGGCTGCTCAGTCAAAATAGGTATCAAATGACCAACCAGCGCCTCTTGTTGGGTTTGACTACCGACGCCAGCCGCTGCCGAATCACCAACGATCATCAGGTTCAATATATTGTTGCCTTTACCCTTTGAGGTAATAGGCGAGTTATTGAGCTGAACCTGTCCATGACGCTCGCCATTTGGCTCAGGTAGGCGTACGGTATCACGCTTGATTTTGTGCCCTTGATAAAGGTAAACAGGAGCAAGCAGCATGTCCTTGGCAGCAGCGGCTATTTTATTTTGCATTTTTTTAGTAGCTACCATCCTGCACGCTCCCGAATCGTAGTGAGGTTATCTTCAATAAGTAATTTACCATCGATATATACATCGCGTAATAGGTTATCTTCAGCTGTCGTTAAATCATCCGCTTTAATGGTTTCTATGTTGCCTTTGCTATTTTTTATGAGTGCCAAACGGCCTTTTTTTGAGCGTTTTGAGCGGCTAGTGACAGGGTCTTTATAGATATCTTTCCATACGCCATCGATAGAGATGGCACTGGCTTTCATCGCCCAGCTCATGGTATCGCGATTGACTTGCTGCAATAAGCCGCCGCCCATCCCAAAGGTGATATTGTCGGCGCTAAAGCCTGCGTTTAAGACCACATCGATAATCTTGCCCAAGCTTTGCGGGCTGATACCGTCGCCTTGGATGATGCGTACATAGTCGGGTAGCACTTTATAGCCCTTGCTATTGATGGTGGTGCCAAATTTTACCGCCAAACGCTCCAAGGCTTCGCGTACGACTTTTGCCGGATCGCCGCTATCTGGACGGATAACCAAAGTCCCGCCCATACTTTTGACGTCGTCTTTTAGGCTACCGCCCCAAATATTGTCAATGGCATTCCATAAATCATAGCTGTCAGATACCACAGAAAAACTTTTACCAGCGCCGCCAAACTGTTCAATCATATTGGCAAAGGCGGCAGTTTCTCCATCGCGTCCCCAAGCTGTCATCGTGCTATGCTCAGCGGCAGGAATAGAAAAAGCAGCTATCTCTTTATCCATGTGATACCAGCGGCTAGCAGCAACCAAGGCCGTCATCGAGTCGGTACCAGCAAAGTTCACCAAATGCGCAAGGCTACCGAGTGCCACAGATTCTTGGCTCGAAGCACCGCGCGAACCAAAATCATGTAAACGAAAAATCAGTGATTCGGTATTGTCCGCAGATTTTTCTAGGGCCTGACGTATGATGCCTTTGCAATAATGAGAGACGCTAGCAACCGTTGAGGGATACCAAATCGCCCGCAGTAGCGCCGTTTCGATATAGCTTGGTAGCCAGTAAAACTCAGGGTCAGTATTGATAATTTGACAGACCACATTGGATGCTGGAACGACGCTGCCTTCAGGAATGGCTTCGATGCGCAGTGGCAGATAGCCGCCATGCTTATCTACCAACAGCTCCCAGCCAGCACGGTTAAAGGTCAAGCCATGGGCTTGAATGACCGCTTCGGCTTCATCAATATCTTGATGGGTAATCGGCGTGCTAAGGTATTCTTTGATAAAGGCTTGCAAGCCAAAAAATACCACATCATAGTCGCCTTTGCGCGCTTCGATATAGCTTGATAGATACTCGCTACCGCTTGGATATTGCACCCAATGCGAGGTTTTATAGCTGTCGCTATTTAAGATTAAATTGTTTAGATTGCTGGTGTACATCACAGAACTCCTCTGCTTTGAGATGCCGTAGCTGTTTTTTAATAACCGCTGCGGCGGTGAGCCATTGCCGTCTATCGGCGCTAGCGTGAAAAAAGGTTAATAAAAATTGCACAGTCGCCTGATAAAAGCCTACAAACCAACCATTTTGGTGATAATCGCATAATGGTCTTCAAACATCATGGTCGCATCAAGCTCTGCAAGCGGTAGCCAAAACGCTTTGGCTGCATCGTCGCCACCTTTTACTTTTGGTAGGCCTTTTGGGTCATTTTTAAGCTGAAAATAAAAAGCTTGAGTAATCGTACGCCCACGCGCCGAGCGATACGGGTCGTCAAAGGTATGCTGACTATGACAAGAGCCGCGTAGTACCGGTTCAGGCACTTTCAAGCGTGTCTCTTCGCGTAGCTCGCGGATACAGGCATCAAATAAGGTTTCTTTTGGATTCAAAAATCCACCCGGTAATGCCCATAGCCCGCGTCCTGGCATACTGCGGCGCTCAACCAATAAAATATGCCCTGATTGCACGACGAGCGCATCAGCGGTCATAAAGGTTGGTGGATAAGGCGCAGACTCCCATTGTCTTTTATATTTATCGACGAAATCGGCTTCTTCATGCAGGCTTTGATAAATATCAGTCTTTTTAAAGTCATTGAGAACGTTGCGGGTTGATTCAGGGGTGCGCTCAGGCGTTGGCGTGGCGCCCATTAGGTAGCTGTCACGAATAGGGGTCGCGGATAAATTGTGATAATTGGGTACAGAAACCGACGCCCAATTTGGGAATAAGGATAAATAATAAGATGAGCTGTCTTTTGAATGACCAATCAGCCCAATATCAGCCTGTAAGTCGCCGGTGACGGATTTGACGCCCGTCTGCACATATTGCAGCCAACGCGTGTCATTGTAGAGCGCATCGTCGAGACCGACGCAGTGAATTCGCGCCGCTTCTGCTGGCGAGTAGGCATTCTTTATCATCGCCGCGCGTTCATCGACACTAAATGGATTACGCAAGCTACGAGGCAGGTTGGCAGAACCAATCAGCATAATGACGTTATCGGCACGTTTTAATGCTTCATCGACCACTGCCTTATGCCCGCAGTGAAACGGCTGGAAACGTCCAATAAATACCAAATAACGGTAGTCTTTACTGTTATTTTTATCCGAGCTTTTATCCGAACCTTGCTCTGCTGATTCACTCATAACGGCCAACTCCTAACTTACTGCTATTAATTATCAATTTAAAATGTCTCAAAGAGGCTAATACTGACACAGCCTATATCTGGCTGACAAGTATAAAGATGTTTAGTGCCGTGACTTTATCGCTTTAACGAATTTTAGCGCTTGGTTTTTGCGCCATGAATGTTATTTTAAAGGATAATATTTTTATAGATATAAAAGCAAAAACCCTTCTAAAGGCTAGAAAGGTTAAGGTTAGAAAGGTTTTTGCAAACGCTCAAAGCATTAATAATATCAAATCTCAAGTGTTTTGATTTTTTCTAAGCCTTGCTGCTCAATGACGGCGGTCAAACCTTTATCTTCTTCAATACGTTTGACAAAGGCATCAAGGTTTTTATAGTCAGATAGATCAATCTTAAACTTTTTCGCCCACGTTAACGTGATGTATAAGTAAATATCAGCCGTGGTTTTGCTGCCTGTTAGATAGTCGGTTTTACCGAGCTGCTCGTTGGGCAGTCTAAGCAAATGGGCGATTTTTTCTTTGGCCTTTTGTTTTAAGCTTTCTTGTGCATCATCCCCTTCAATGAAGCCATCAGGTTCAAACAGCGGGGCAAAGGCTTTATGCAGATCGGCATTTAAAAACCCTAGCCAATGCATTAGCTGCCCTTTACCAGCTGGCGAGGTATCTGAGCCAAAGATATTGGCATCTGGATAACTGGCATCGATATAGACTTGGGTGGCGATGTTTTGGGTAATAATAATGTCGCCATCGACGATGGCTGGCACTGCGCCTTGCGGATTGATACGTAGATATTCTTCTGATTTGACCGAATCGTGATCTAACAGCTTAAGCTCGTAATCTGCGCCCATCCATTCGAGGGCGGTGTGCGGTACAACGGCGCAAGTTCCTGGTATGACATATAACTGCATAAATTACTCTTTTGAATTTGTTATGGCGTTCAATCCAGTCTAAACAGCCGATCTGGCCAAGTCAGTTATGTTATGTGAAGTTAGTTTTAGGAGATGTAGCATTATCATGCAAACTTTATCTTGCATGCGTCATCCTGCATGTTGCTCAATCCATGCCGCCACCGTTGGCCAGATTTCTTTGGCAGCCGTACGACTGTTTAAAATGCGGCTATGGGTATAATCATCCAAGTCACCATGACTTCGCGCGTATTCACGAAAAACGT
Organism: Psychrobacter sp. M9-54-1; assembly: GCF_016613355.1. Lineage (NCBI taxonomy): Bacteria > Pseudomonadati > Pseudomonadota > Gammaproteobacteria > Moraxellales > Moraxellaceae > Psychrobacter > Psychrobacter sp. M9-54-1. Next base: position 4,671 of record NZ_JADGFW010000033.1, read on the forward strand.
TAGCAGAGTTTTTGTTGAGCGAGCGATTAAAGTCGTTAAAAAGTGACAGGCAACCTCGAGTTGGCGAGATGAATTTATCACCCTTGGCGCTGATAGCATAAATGGGTACGGTAATATTCGGCATATACTGCCGATAATCAAAAATCGCACTTTCAGGAGTATTTTGCTGGCGAGTGTGGCTATCAAAAGCACTTTTCTGAATACCATTCGCATTTATATCACTTTGTTTAATAAAACTGCTGTGGAAGTTTTTATGCAAATTCCACTCATACCATTGATTCATGGTGTGATGGTTTTCATTGATGGGTCCCAGTTTGAGTTTTCTGGCGGGTATATAGCCAAATAGATGGGTAAACATCTTGGCGGCGACTATTTTAAAATAGTTCTTCAGATTGACGATGGCGCCGTACACTTGGCAAGCAAACATGCTGATGCTATTTATTTTATTGATATACTGCGGATTTTGAATGAGAAACATCGTTAAGCAAGCGCCGCCGCCACTATGGGTGACGCAGTGTAAATTGCTGAGCTTTAATTCGTTAAATAAATAATCAAAAGTGGCGGCAAAATCATAGGTGGCGACGGTTTCGAAATTAAATTTGTCATTTGGGTTTGAGCTTGCACCATGAGCGCGCCATTCCATGATATAGCAATGATGGCCAAGTCCAGCTAGGTATTCAGCGATTCTTAAGCAGGTTTTTTTGTCCGAAAAAGTCCCATGGGTTAAGAAGATATTTTGTCCTTGATGCGCATTAACGATAGATAATTGATGGCTTTTTTCATTATCAAAAACTTCCCAAATAGCGATTTGTACGGCATCTTTGGTGGTCACAGAATTTAGATTCTCAGTCAACATACTGCTCTCTCAAAATAGTTAAGATTCTGATATTTATTCTTTTAAAATTTTCATAAGCTCTTTAGTGCATTCTACGCCCGCTAGACTTGATAAGTCTGCACGCCGTCTTTATATACTATGAAGATAAAGGCAGCTTACTATAGGTAAGCCTTATTAAAAATAGCCATCGCTTAAAACCTCAGCGCTTAAAAATCGCTACTGCCAATTCACACTAGCCCAGTCGGAATTATGCGTTAAGTGCGCTATAATAGACACCATAAAGAGCCATAAAGAAGTTTTCATCACGGTCAAAGCATTAAAACGATAAGCCAAAATGATGGTGATTTCATTAGTCCCAACCTCACATAGACGACACAGTAGACGTGGACAATATAACGCTTGTGTCATAACACATAGGAAGCATTATGAGTGAACACAATCCAACTGATACTCAAGTAGACCCTACTGCCGATTACGAGTCAGCATTAGATACTGAGCAAACCGAAGCTAAAAGTAACATTACCATCACTGAAGCGGCGCAAGGGTATTTGGCAGATTTACTGGCGAAGCAAGATACCGATGGTATCGGCGTGCGTATTTTCGTCGAACATCCAGGTACACCGCGTGCCGAATGCTGTATGGCTTATAACCAGCCGGGCGAAGAAGACAGCGCTGATTTAAAACTGACTTATGACGATTTTTCGGCATTTATTGAAGCGGCGTCCGTGCCTTATTTAGAAGATGCGGTGATTGATTATAATAAAGACCGTTTTGGTGGGCAGTTGACGTTCCGTGCGCCAAACTCAAAAGTGCCAAAAGTTGGTGCCGATGCCAGTGTCGAAGAACGTATCAATTATGTCTTACAGTCGGAGATTAATCCAAGCTTGGCCGCTCACGGCGGTGATGTCCAGCTGCTTGAATTGGTTGAAGAAGAAGGCGTTGGTCTGACTGCTATACTGAAATTCGGTGGTGGTTGCCAAGGCTGTTCAGCGGTTGATATGACCTTACGTCAAGGTGTTGAAGTGCAGCTGAAACAACAAATTCCAGAGCTGACGCAAGTCATCGATGAAACCGACCATACACGTACAGAAAACGCTTATTATAAATAGAAAATGACAAGTCGTTATAAAAAATAGCGCCGACATCATCTAAGAATATGCTTATTAGTTTCTTTGTTTATAAAAATTGCTTATGAATATTTGTCATTAAGAGATGAAAAATTTGCTATTCTTTTAATAAAGAAGCTGGGTTATGATTAACTCAGCTTTTTTTATGACTTTTTGTTATAACTAATTTTGATAAAAAAAATATGGGTTTAATAACCTATTAATACCCCTGTAAATATCCCATAAAATTTTAGGAGCACCTTATGAGTGACGGACAACCAGCCAAGCAGAATACTCAGCGCCTTGAAACCTTAGCCATTCACGCTGGCTATAGCGTCGAGCCAACCACCAAAGCGGTCGCCGTGCCTATTTATCATACCAGCTCGTATGCCTTTGATAATACCCAGCATGGCGCCGATTTATTTGATTTAAAAGTTGCTGGCAACATTTACACCCGTATCATGAATCCGACGACGGCGGTGTTAGAGGAGCGCGTTGCGGCACTTGAAGGCGGTATCGGGGCGTTAGCAGTTGCCTCAGGTATGGCGGCTATCACTTATGCGATTCAAACCATTTGTGAAGCAGGTGATAATATCGTCGCCGTATCGACCTTATATGGCGGCACTTATAATTTATTTGCCCATGCTTTGCCGCGTCAAGGTATCGAAGTCCGTTTTTTTGACCATAAAAACCCTGAAGCGATTCGTGATTTAATTGATGATAAAACCAAAATGGTCTTTGCAGAAAGTATCGGTAATCCACTGGGTAATATCGTCGATATCCAAGCTCTGAGTGACATCGCCCATGAATATGGCGTGCCAGTGGTGATTGATAGTACGGTTGCGACGCCAGCGCTGTGCCGTCCATTTGAGTTTGGCGCTGATATCGTCATTCATTCATTGACCAAATATATGAGCGGTACTGGTACTTCGATTGGTGGCGCGATTGTTGATAGCGGAACTTTCCCTTGGGGCGATTATCCTGAGCGCTTCCCATTATTAAACACCCCAGATGAAAGCTATCACGGCGTAAACTTTGTCAAAGACGTCGGCGCAGCGGCATTTATTGCCCGTGCTCGTGTCGCGCCACTGCGTAATACCGGCGCGGCAATCAGCCCGCTCAATGCCTTCGGTATCATGCAAGGTATGGAGACGTTAAGTTTACGTATGGAGCGTCATGTCCAAAACGCCCAAGCAGTTGCTGAATATCTACGCGACCATGACAAAGTCGCCTGGGTAAAATATGCTGGTTTGCCAGACCATCCTGAGCATGAGCTTGCGCAAAAATATATGAAAGGCACGCCATCCGCTATTTTAACCTTTGGAGTAAAAGGTGGCCTCGAAGCAGGCGCGCGCTTTATTGATGCGCTGCAACTGATTAAGCGCTTGGTCAATATCGGTGATGCTAAGTCGCTCGCTTGTCATCCAGCGACCACGACCCATCGTCAGCTTAACGAGCAAGAGCTAGAGAACGCGGGTGTTAGTGCGGATATGGTGCGTCTGTCAATTGGGATTGAGCACATTGAAGATATCAAAGCTGATTTAGAGCAAGCACTTGCCGCTGTTTAATTGAGCGATTATTTTGTTTTATAAATGAATACTAAAAAGCCCATATCCGATGACATGGGCTTTTGCTTATTAGATGCTAAAGTTTTGTAGGCAATCCTAAATAAAAGCGCGAAAATATTATAAAGTGCTACTGGTACAAATTTTCCTTGCTTGCTGTGCGACTTCGTCGCTCCAGAGGCTGCGCAAAATTTATCCCAGCAGCACTATCTTTTATTAGGAGTAAACTAGAAACGCCATCTCAGACACTTAGATTTTAGCGCTTTAGTAATCAAATAATCCAGCCACTAAACTGTTAAAACGTGGCGCGAGATATCTTGATACTCTTTTGATGATAAACGTGGACCGAATTGCTGAATCACTTGGGCGGCGATTTCGCTGGCAAGTCGTCCGCATTCTGGCAAGCTATAATGCTGCGATAAAGCATATAAAAACGCGCCAGAATAGTTATCGCCGGCACCATTGGTATCAATAACATTAGTAACAACTGGCGTCGGAATCTCATAAATCTCAATATCAGACTCATCATTTGGCTTATGAGCGATAATAGCGCCATTGGGTCCATCGGTAACGACTGCTGTCTGACAATGCTCAAGTAAGGCACGCGCCGCCGACTTATGCTGTTTTTTATCGGTGAATAATTTTGCTTCTTCACTATTACAAAATATCACCGCGACTTTATTGCCAAGCATATTAAGTAAGCCTTCTTTGGCAAATTTGACCACGGCAGGATCGGCAAAGCTGACGGCAATTTTGGCACCATGGATACCGGCTTGTTGGCGTAGTTTGGTCATCGCAGGCTGAATCCCTTCGGACATCGCCAAATAACCTTCTAAATATAACCAGCCTGCTTGGGTTAATGCTTCAAAATCGACGTTATCCGCAGTAATATCGCTTGAGGTACCAAGGAAAGTTTGCATGGTACGCTCACCATCTTCGGTCACTGCTACCACACATGAGCCCGTCACACCGCCTGCATGAATCGACTGCGGGGAGGTGGCGACGCCCGCTTCGTGCAAGTCTTTTAGGTAAAACTCGCCTTGCTTGTCATCGCCGACGCGGCAAGCATAAAAAGGTTTGCCGCCCAAACTTGCAAAGGCATACATTGCATTGGCCGCCGAGCCACCGCCTGCTTGTTTTGATGGCTTAATCTCTGCCAATTTAAAATACGCCAATAACTGCTGCTGCTCTTCGAGTCCTGCTAGCGTCATATTGCCTTTGGTCAGGTCAGTTTCTTCTAGCGCTGCATCCGACAGCAGATATTCGTGGTCAACCAAGGCATTACCTATCGCCATCACATCGTACATTATGTCCCTCTCCTCAATGAATTTATCAATATTTAATTTGCGGTTACTTAATCTATGGCTGCTTCGCTTAATTTTTTATAACTACAAACTATTCTGCTTGCAGTTCAAGTAGGCGTTGATAAAGCGCGTTCTTTTTGACGCCTGTAATATCAGCTGCCAAGGCGGCGGCTTTTTTAACCGATAAGTCCTCTAATAAACGCTGTAATAATTTATCGTGGATACCGATATCATCATCGTCCTGCGCTGCATTTACCCCGGCGACGACCACGACGATTTCACCGCGTTGCTGATTGTCATCGGCTTTGACAAATTCGACCAATTCGCCAAGCGTGCTTTTATGCACGGTCTCAAAGGTTTTGGTCAATTCACGGCAAAACGTCACTTCGCGCTCTGGCCCAAAGATAGCCGCCATATCTTCTAAGCTAGCAACAATACGATGCGGCGCTTCATAAAATATCAAAGTTTCGCTACGTGCGTTGAGCGCTGTTAATTGTTTTTGGCGACCGTGGGTTTTGGCTGCTAAAAAACCAATAAAGCTAAAACGGTCTGAGGGCAATCCTGCAACCGATAGCGCAGCAATAGCAGCAGAGGCACCAATAATAGGAGAGACGCGAACACCAGCAGTATGAGCGGCTTGTACCAATTGATAACCGGGATCGCTAATCAGCGGCGTACCAGCATCACTAATCAAGGCAACCGAATGACCTTGCTGAATCATCTCAATAATTTTGGGCGTTTGAATGGCACTATTGTGTTCATGATACGCCCAAAGTTTATGATGACCTTTTTGTTTTGCAGCGCCATCAGACTCGTTTTCGGCGTCATGTTTATTATAATAAGCCGTTCCTTCTTCGCTATATTCAACCTTATTGGCTTTGGTATTAATGCCAAAATGTGATAACAGTTTGCCTGAGGTGCGGGTGTCTTCACAGGCAATGATGGCAACTTGCTTTAAAACATCGATTGCGTGCGGTGTCATGTCGCTTAAATTACCAATCGGCGTGGCAACGATATAAAGACAAGCTGGCATCGCGGTAGGGCTAGACATGAAAACCTCGGAGTATTAAGAAATTATCTTAAGAAAGAACATTAAAAACGCATATGAAAAGCGATTATGAAAACGCGAAAGTGGTTAGTTTAGCATGATGTGCTATGATAATTCTCAAATGTTCCGCTGACCGATAGCCATGATAATAAAAGCCCGTGATGGTAAATGACAAACCCTTAAACCTAACTTCACCGACCCAGCGTCAAGGCAGCCGTTTTGAGCAGCAAGCGTGTGCGTTTTTGCAAGCGCAAGGCTTGATATTGATTGCGCAAAATTGGCAACAACCAAAAGTGGGTGAGCTCGACTTAATTATGCTAGAAAAAGGGCAGGCGTGGTCGACACTGGTATTTATTGAAGTGCGGCAGCGGCAGCGTTCAGGATTTGGTGATGCTGCCCTTAGCGTGACGAAAAGTAAGCAACATAAAATTATCAAAGCGGCGCGCTATTTTTTGCAGCAGCATCCTGAATATAATGATTATGAGTGCCGGTTTGATGTGATAGCTTATGATACCAATACTAAAAATAACAGCAGGGACGTTAAAGAAACGACGTCAAAAAACACTCAACCAGAATGGCTGCAAGGGGCTTTTATTGCCTCGGCTTGGTAATAGGTTTTTTTAGCGTGAGTATTTTAAAAAATTAAGCCCGATAACTCAGCTAAAAAAGTAAAATAAATAAGCGTATCAAGTTACCGTTACCAAAAGCCTAAACGCCTCGGGTAAATATTCAGTAAAGTAGCGCCATTAAAAAGTTATTAACTACATAAAGCTATCATCATTATTATCAAGCGTCACACTATTAATTACCAGCTACTCACCAGTTAATCACTACATCATGTTCTAAGAGGTAAATCATGACACGGATGCATTTGCGTACTGCTATTTTTGGCTCATCACGTCGTAAGGCGATTGGCGTTATGCTATTGACCAGTATCGTCGCCACAGGTTGTACCACCAACTATTTAACCAATAGCACAGAAGGAACGTATGGCGTACCGATGACCGAGCGCACCATTCCGCAGCGCCTGCTTGACCGCAGTATCGAGCATACCGTCAAGATTAACGTCTATGGTCTGCAAGAAAATTTGCAGCAAATCAGCCGTATGAGCATTGATAGTTTTAATAGTGAGGTGCTGCTCACCGGTGAGGTGCCAACGCAAGAAATTAAGACAGAAATTGAAAAAGTGGTGGGCTCTATGCCAGATGTCCGTCACGTCTATAATGAGCTGAATGTGAGCGCCTCAAGGGGCTATAGCTCAACCGTTCACGATGGTTATATTACCTCCAAACTACTGGCAAAAATAGCCTCTAGCAATGGCGTAAAAGCCTCGCAAATAAAGGCGGTCACCAATGATGGCGTGGTTTATATTATGGGTCGCATGACGCCGACGCAGCAAAGCCACCTGATTGATATTGCCAATAATACCGTCGGCATTACAGAGCTGGTGCTGCTGACCACCGTCGTTGACGATAGAGGGGTGAAGATAGGCGAGGACGATATCATGTATGAAGAGAATTTGGCCAATCCTACCAGAGGCCCAGTGCTCAATAGTCGGGCAGCGCCTGAGGTCACAAGTGTAGTAGAGCCGCCGATTAACGCTACGCCGATTATCGTCGACGAGAATGGCGCGCCCGTTAATTAGCCGTCATTAAATTGCCATTATCAAGTTGCTATGTTTACCTTTATCAAAAGTCTTGTCTCGCTAATAAACACAAGAAACCTAAACACTCATAACAGGAACAGAACGATAAATCCTCAGTCTGCCAGTAAGATATAAAACGTAAAAAGTAGAAGTGTGGCTTTAGCCAAAAACGCGCTAACTAAAATTATAAAAAATGAAAAAGCCGTGACTCTACTATTGAGTTTTAATCAACTATGACCCAACGACAAGCTTATAATAGGAATACTGGCGATGAAGGATTTAAGTAAAGCAACCGTACAGCCTGTGCCAAGAAAAAATCGCCTACCTAAACCTATCAGCGTCGGTGTGACGGCAGCATTGGCTGTCGGCGGTATTGCGCTTGCGACTCAGCAAGCACAAGCGTTATCGGCACTGGCTGTTGTGAATGGTATCACCTTAAATGGCGGCGTTGGTGTCAGTAAAAATATCTTGTATGGCGACAAGCCTTTGCAGGATTTAGATATTTATTATCCCAAACCTTTAGCAAAAGCCATGCAGTCAAAAAAAGCGACTGCTGATAACCCAATTAACCACAGTTATCCGATGGTGGTTTTCGTCCATGGCGGCTCGTGGGAAAGCGGCAGTAAAGATGAATACGCCTTTGTTGGTCAGAGTCTGGCACAAGCAGGCTATGTCACGGCAGTGATTAACTATCGTAAAGCGCCTGAGCACGTTTATCCTGATTATGTAGAAGATACGGCGCAGGCTATCGCTTGGAGTTATAAGAATGCCGAAAGTCTGCATGCTGACCCCAAGCGCTTGGCGGTGATAGGGCATTCTGCGGGCGCATTTAACGCGGTTGCTGCCGTCGCTAATGAAGATTTTTTAGCGCCGTATGGGGTGAAACCAAACGATATTAGCGCTGTGATTGGTATTGCAGGGCCTTATAGTTATGACTTTCGTAAATTCAGTAGTGCCAGCGCTTTTGGGGCAAACGCCACGCCCGATAACATCATGCCAGACCGTAATATTAAAGGCGCACAGCCGCCCTATTTATTATTGACTGCTGAAAAAGACAAAGTCGTCCATATAAGCAATACTGTTAAAATGACACAGGCGTTAAAAGCGGCGGGCGTTAAGGTTGAAACAGGCGAAATAAAAGGAGCCAGTCATGCCACCAGCATCGGGGCGATGGTGCCACCTCTACGCTGGGTCAATGACGTGCGTGCGCAAGTGCTCAGCTATTTGGATAAAACGCTGTAATAGTTAAAGGCAGTTGTAGAAGACAGTACTGTAAGATGGTCAAACTCTTGTTATAATGGCTAACTTTATATCCACCTATTAAACCTTTAAGGCAGAATATTCTATGAGCATGAACGCTGACGATTTGATTGCATTTTTACAAACTCACTTTCCTGATGCTTTTATTCAAGCTGCCAATCAAGGTACCAAGTTTGATGTACGGGTAGTTGATGCCAGTTTTGAAGGTAAGCGCGCAGTACAACGCCAGCAGTCCGTTTACGCATTGGTCAATGACAAAATTGCCAGCGGTGATATTCATGCGCTTAATATTCAAGCGTTAACGCCAGCCGAATGGGAAGTGCAATCGCAAGGCTAAGCTTTTTTTATGACTAGGATTTGTCGCACCGGCAATGGATATTGCTGGTTTTATCATTTCTGGTTTTTCATATTTTTTTTATACTTATCGCTAGGTTGTCACCTTTATGGATCAATTTTTAATCACCGGTAGCAGTCGTATCGCAGGGGAAGTCACCATCTCAGGCGCCAAAAATGCCGCTCTGCCGTTACTCGCTGCTATGATTTTGGCCGAGACCCCAACGACATTGCACAACGTGCCATCGTTACAAGATGTGCGCACCTTGATTGAATTGATCGCTGGCATGGGCATTGATATTCAAAAGCAGGGTGACACTGTCGTTTGCGATACCAAGAATATCGATAATTTCTATGCGCCGTATGATTTGGTCAAAACCATGCGCGCCTCGATTTTGGTTTTAGGTCCTTTGCTGGCGCGTTTTGGCGAAGCCGAAGTGTCTTTACCGGGCGGCTGTGCTATCGGCTCACGTCCTGTCGACCAGCATCTAAAAGCCTTTGAAGCCATGGGTGCTGAGATAAGCGTCGAAAATGGCTATGTCAAAGCCCAAGCGCCAAAAGGCGGCAAGCTTATCGGTTGTAATTTTTCATTTGATATGGTGACGGTTGGCGGTACGGAAAACGTTATTATGGCCGCGGCATTGGCAAAAGGCACGACCGTACTCGGTAACTGTGCGCTTGAGCCAGAAGTGGTCGATTTGGCCAATATGCTGGTAGCGATGGGTGCTAAAATCAGCGGTATTGGTACGGCAACCATGACCATCGAAGGCGTTGAGCGCTTGCATGGCTGTGAATATTCAGTCGTACCAGATCGTATCGAAACCGGCTCTTATCTTGCCGGTGCTTTGATGACGCGCGGCGATGTGTTGACTAAAAACACCTCGGCACTTTTATTAGCGCCTGTGCTCGAGAAGTTTGAAGACATGGGCGCGGTTATCACTACAGGCGATGATTGGATTCGCGCGCAAATGCAAGGCCGCCCATTACCAGTTAATATACGTACCCAGCCGCATCCAGGTTTTCCAACCGATATGCAAGCGCAGGTGATGGCGATTGCATGCCTTGCTGACGGCACCAGCACCTTTATCGAAAATATCTTTGAAAATCGCTATATGCACGTGCCGGAACTCAACCGTTTAGGCGCCTCTATCCAAGTAGATGGCCATACGGCTGTGGTTAAAGGCGTTGAGCATTTTACGGCGGCGCCTGTCATGGCAACGGATTTGCGCGCATCGATGTCATTGGTCATGGCGGCGGCTTCTGCTGAAGGCGAGAGCTTGATTGATCGTATTTACCATATTGATCGTGGCTATGAGCACGTCGAAGAAAAACTGCGCGCGCTTGGGGTCAATATTGAGCGTATTAATACCAATGACTAAATTGATTCACTAACCATTGTTATTAGTATGGACATATAACAAATTAATAATGCCTGTTAACTAAGGCAGCTAACTGTACACGGACACGAGTCATTATGACTGAAGCAAGCAACAGCTTACCAAATGATGGTTTATTAAACGAAGTAAATGATGAGTTTTCAGGTTTAACATTGGCGCTATCAAAGGGTCGTATTTTAGAAGAGACAATGCCTTTGCTGCGTGCTGCTGGCGTTGAGCTATTAGAAGACCCTGAAGCGTCGCGTAAACTTATTTTTCCAACTTCCAATCCAAATGTGCGCGTCTTAATTTTGCGCGCCAGCGACGTGCCAACCTATGTTGAACACGGCGCGGCGGATTTTGGCGTGGCGGGTAAAGATGTGCTGCTTGAGCATGGTGCCAATCATGTTTATGAGTTACTAGATTTACAAATTGCCCAGTGTAAGCTGATGACAGCGGGCGTAAAAGATGCGCCGCTACCAAATCGCCGCCTGCGTATCGCGACCAAATACGTCAATGTTGCCCGCGCTTACTTTGCCAGCCAAGGACAGCAAGTCGATGTGATTAAGCTGTATGGTTCGATGGAGCTTGCGCCATTGGTTGGTCTGGGCGATTTGATTGTTGATGTCGTCGATACGGGTAATACGCTGCGCGCCAATGGACTTGAAGCGCGCGACCATATTTGTGATGTGTCGTCACGCCTTATCGTCAATCAAGTCAGCTACAAACGTAAATTTGCTCTGCTTGAGCCGATTTTAGACAGTTTTAAAAACAGTATTGCTAGCGCTTCTTAAATGAGCGTTTATTCAATTTTGATAAAACACTGTTATTAAACGCTAGCAATCATTGATAATATCAAGCATGACTATACAAAAATTTAAACCAGTTTGGCGCTCTAGGATAGATATAGCGTGCTAAACTGGTTTTATTGTATTTGCTTGCTAGAAAATAAAAGCTCAGTATAATCTGAGTGAGATAACTAAGAATAAGTACAAATAAGCAGACAGACCAAACTTTTCTTACTTACTCTTTTATCCAAAATATTTTTTTATAGCCGACTTTTATGCTCACCTATAGGATTCAGTCATGCGCCAACTAAGTACCCAAGATGCTGATTTTGACAGTCAATTGACCCAGCTTCTCGCTTTTGAAACCGTCAACGATGTTGAATTATTAAAAACCGTTGACGATATCATTGCAAAGGTACGTCATGGTGGCGACAGTGTGGTACTGACGTTGACCCAAGAGTTTGATCAGCATCCAGCGAAGGCGATACAAGAGTTAGAGCTGTCTAAACAAGCGCTTGCTGATGCGTTTGCCAATCTTGATGATGAGGTAAAAAATGCGTTAATGACGGCAGCGACACGCGTGCAGACATTTCATGAGCGCCAAGTGCAAGAAACTTGGCAATATGAAGATGAGCTTGGCAATCGTTTAGGGCAAAAAGTCACGCCGCTTGATCGTGTCGGTATTTATGTGCCCGGCGGTTTGGCCTCTTATCCGTCTTCGGTATTGATGAATGCAATTCCTGCCAAAGTGGCTGGCGTTGCCGAGGTAATCATGGTCGTGCCAGCGCCAAAGGGCGTGCTCAATCCATTAGTGTTGGCAGCGGCGCATTTGGCACAAGTTGACCGCGTCTTTACCATTGGCGGAGCACAAGCGGTTGCGGCCTTGGCATACGGTACCGAAACCATACCAGCCGTAGATAAAATCACGGGTCCTGGTAATAAATATGTCGCCGCAGCGAAGCGGGCGGTATTTGGTCAAGTTGGGATTGATATGATTGCCGGCCCTTCTGAAGTATTGGTCTATGCAGAAGGCGAGGCGCAAGATCGCGCCGATTGGTTGGCGATGGATTTATTGTCACAAGCGGAGCATGACCGTATCGCCCAAGCTATCTTTGTCACGACAAGTGAACGGCAGCTTGCAGAAGTGGCGGCGGAGATTGAAAAAGCCTTAGCAGAATTGCCAAAAGCTGATATCGCTCGTGATTCACTAAAAAACCGTGGCGCGCTGATTTTGGTCAAAGACCGCGTGGAAGGTATGGCGGTGATTAATCGCGTTGCCCCTGAGCATTTAGAATTGTCAGTTGATAACCCTGATGCACTGCTGAATGAGGTTCGTCATGCGGGCGCTATCTTTATGGGTCGTCATACACCTGAAGCGATTGGCGATTACTGTGCCGGTCCCAACCATGTGTTGCCGACCTCTGGTACCGCGCGCTTTTCTTCTCCGCTCGGTGTTTATGACTTCCAAAAGAAATCCTCGATTATTTATTGTAGTGAGGCGGGTAGTAAACCACTGGCTGCGACGGCGGATATTTTAGCGCAGCGCGAGGACTTAGAAGCCCATGCGCGCTCAGCCCGCTATCGCTACCAAAAAGATAGTTAATAATCCAGTTAGGTAGTTGAGTTTTAATAAGCTAATTTTAATATTTACGTTTAATCATTTATGTGGCTAATGAGTAGGATAACTTATGAGTGAGTTAAAGATAGACACCAGACTTTGGTCATCTAAAGCGCGAAATCTGTCACCTTACGTCCCTGGCGAGCAGCCTCAGCATGAAAATTTGTGCAAATTAAATACCAATGAAAACCCATTTCCGCCGTCACCAAAAGTCGGCGAGGCCATCGCAAAAGTCTTAGCGCAGCAAGCCGATGAGCTGCGTTTATATCCTGCGCCTGAATCGGATGATTTGCGTGCCGCATTAGCAGAGTTATATAACCTTGATATCAATCAAGTGTTTGTCGGTAATGGCTCAGATGAAGTATTGGCATTGGTATTTGCCAGCTTTTTCTTAAAAGAGCGCCCTATTTTAGCGCCTGATATTAGCTATAGTTTTTATCCGGTTTACGCTCATACCTTTGGTATTGAGTTGGTACAAATCGCCCTAGAAGCCGATTTTAGTATCAGCCCTGATGCTTATCGTCAGCCTTGTAGCGGTATCATTATTGCTAACCCAAATGCGCCAACGGGTATGCTGTTATCGCTTGCTGATATTCGTAAACTTGCTGGCGAGCATTCAAACTCAGTGGTTGTGATTGACGAAGCTTATATCGATTTTGCGCAGAAACAAGAAAATGATTCAGATGCAGAAGTGTCGGCGATTAGCCTAATCAATGACTGCGATAACATCCTTGTCACGCAAACTTTTTCAAAATCACGCTCGCTTGCCGGTTTACGGGTCGGTATGGCGTTTGGTAATGCCTCGTTAATCGAAGCACTGACGCGTATGAAAAATAGCTTTAATAGCTATCCGCTCGATAAGTTGGCGCAAGCAGGAGCAACCGCAAGTGTCTTAGATGTCGAATATTTTACCCAGACCTGTCAGCAAGTCATTGATTTACGCCAAGCGCTCAGCGCCGAGCTGACGGCACTTGATTATGAGGTGTTACCATCGCACGCCAACTTTGTCTTTGCGCGTCCGAAAAATGGCGATGCCAAAGGTGTGGCAGCTGATTTACGCGAGCAAGGTATCATTGTGCGTCATTTTGATAAACCGCGCATCAATGAGTACTTGCGTATTACTATTGGTACGGCAGCGCAGAATAAGCGTTTGATTGATGCCTTAAAATCGCTACAAACAGAGGCTGAAAGCGTTACTGAGTGATGTTGTTGAGTAATACCTTGTTTAAGATTTACACCTTAATAATATGAAGCCAAAACACCAATTTATATATATATAAAGCCTGCTCAACATGACGTTAGCAGGCTTTTTATTGGTTTTTAGTTTACCTTTTAGATAAAGCGTAAGTTTATTACTTTATATTGTTTTGAGCTAAAACGCCTAATAAGTTGCCAACTTTATCCAAACATTCTTGATATTCAGCATTGCAATCAGAAGCAACCGTGATACCACCGCCTGCCCATAAGCTGACATGTCTTTCTTGTTCTAATTCATCATTCGATAAGGTATTAGCTTGCAAAGTACGAATTAATACATTCCATTGACCGCTACCATCAAAGTTCATATAGCCCAGGGTGCCGCAATACGCACCGCGCGCGGCACCTTCTAGCTCTGAGATGATTTCAACGGCGCGTTTTTTTGGCGTTCCTGTGATGGAACCGGCGGGCAAACTGCCAAACAATACTTTGAGCGGATGACTATCTGTCTCTAGCTCAGCGGTGATGGTGCTGACCATATGATGCACATTGCTAAAGCTCTCAATCGCAAATAATCGTGGCACTTTGACGCTACCGAACTTGGCATATTTACCCAAATCATTGCGCAATAAATCAACAATCATGACGTTTTCGGCACGATCTTTTTCGCTATCGATAAGCTGCTGTTTATAAGCGTTGTCTTGTGCAGTATTTAACCCGCGCGGCATCGTCCCTTTAATGGGCTTGGTGCGTATATGGTGTTTGCCACTATTATTGTCTTTGATAAAGGTAAAAAACAGTTCAGGCGAGCAGCTTAACAATTCAAATTGATAATCTTGCGTATCAGCGCTTATTTCACTATCAAAATCATTAACCGCTAAATACCCTGCAAACGGCGCTTGGGTATTACGATTCAAAGCAGGTAAGTAATCAATCAGTTTTGTCACGCTACCATTAGTACTGAGAGTATTAAAGGAACCTTGCCACGCTTGGGTGAGATTGATTTGATAGCAATCACCTTGTTGCAGGTAGGTTTGCGTTTTATCAAAGGCTTGCTGATAATCTCGCTTACTCCATTGTGCTTTTAATAATAAAGGCGTGGTTTTATAGGACGTTTCAAGTGCTGGTTTTTCTAAAGCTTGGTTAGATAATTCCTTATCCAATATATCTAAATATGAGATAAGCGTTTTAACCAGTACGCCTTTGTGTTCGTTATCAGTATCAGTGACGCTGTCTTTTATAGTGAGCTGCCAGCTCGTTTGCTCAGCATTTGGCGTTAGATAAATATCATAATGTCCTAAGGCGGCACAAGGCTGCGCTGCTAGCTCTATTCGCGCGTTTGGGCTAAGCTCATAAGCGGCAATATCATAACCAATAAAGCCTATCAAGCCATGCTGATAACTTGGCTGCTGCTCGATTTCTGTAGTCGAGGAGCAATTGTTATCACAAGTATCATCTATGTCATAAGCTTGACTATAAGCAATTAAATCCTCTTGCCAGTCGCTATAATTCATATAGGCGCTAGTAATCGCTTGATTGGTCTTAGCATGGCTATCTAAACCATCACGGCAGTTTTTTATAATTTGATAAGCCGCTTGTTTATCAGAGTTTGCTGCATCATTAGAAAGAGGATAAACCGACCAGCTTACTTTTGGTAATACACCAATTACGGGACGGCCATCGTTATTCAGCCAAACCAGTTGCCAGTTTGCGTCAGAATTTTGTGCATACAGATAATGCTGTAAACAGGGTATTAATTCGGCAGCAGTTAGCCCACCAAAACGCCAGCTAGGTTGAGTAGCTGGCGATGGGACAGATCCTGTCTGCTCAGTTTTAACAGGCGGTGCTAGAGGCATAGTCAAGCATCAAACTTTTTAATAATAAGAGTGGCGTTAGTACCACCAAAGCCAAAGCTATTGCTCATAAGCGTTTTAAGCGCAACGTCACGCTTTTCAGTGACAATATCAAAGCCTTTGGCAGCAGGGTCCAATTCTGTAATATTGATACTTGGGGCAATAAAGCCTTCTTGTAGCATCAGTAAGCAATAAATCAATTCTTGCGCGCCGACTGCACCCAAGCTATGACCGGTCATTGATTTGGTTGAGCTGATAGCAGGGACTTGACTGACATCATCACCAAACACTTTGGCAATAGCTTTAAGCTCAGTCACATCTCCTAGCGGCGTACTGGTACCATGGCTATTGATGTAGTCAACGCTCTCTAAACCTGCTTCGGCAAGGGCAAGCTGCATACAGCGAACAGCGCCTTCACCACTTGGAGCGACCATTTCAGCACCATCGGAGCTTGCGCCATAACCGACGATTTCGGCTAATATATTGGCACCGCGCGCTTGGGCGTGCTCAAGACTTTCAACCACCACCATCGCGCCGCCTGCGGCAATCACAAAGCCATCGCGGTCTTTATCGTAGGCTCTAGAAGCAAGGGCTGGCGTGTCATTATACTGCGTACTAACCGCACCCATCGCATCAAACATACACGACTGCGTCCAATGCTCCGCTTCACTACCGCCCGCAAGTATGACATCGGCTTTGCCTAGCTGGATAAGCTCGGCGGCATGACCAATACAATGCGTCGATGTTGCGCACGCAGAGCTCAATGAATAAGAAATCCCTTGGATTTTTAACCCTGTTGCAAGCGCCGCTGATACCGAGCTGCCCATGGTTTTTGGTACTGCCATCGCACCGACACCGCGCAAACCTTTTTCACGCATTGCATCGACGGCATTGACGATGTTTTCAGTTGACGCACCGCCCGAGCTTGCGACCACACCCACGCGCGGGTTATTGTTAATAGTCTCAAGGGGCAAGCCTGATTGCTCAATGGCGTTTAACGCGCTGACATAAGCATAAAGGCTGGCATCACTAAAAAAACGCTTCAATTTACGGTCAATGCCCGAGGTATCAAGTTCTGCTTGATCAATACTACCGCTAACCTGTGATTTAAAGTCGTGCTCAGCATACGATTCATTGAACGTAATACCTGAACGGCCTTGTTTAAGAGCATCGGTGACAGTCGCCAAATCATGTCCGATACAAGAGACAATCCCTGCTCCAGTGATAACAACGCGGCGCATATTCTATTCCTTATGAGTAACGATTTTTTGATAGTTACCTTTAACCATCGCTTTTAAATGCTTATTTGACAGTCATTATAGTACGCAAAAACGCCCAATAGGCTGCTTAAATGCTATTCGATAAATAAAAGTACAACTGTACTTTGAGTGATGGCATATAATAACGTATCGACGATTTAAAATCTTGGCGTAAGTGTAAAATAACGACAAAATGGTCTTTATTTTTAAACAGCCTCCTTATCGCAACCGGCTGAGTTTTTTGGCCGCGCTACAGCAGCAAT
Organism: Psychrobacter sp. M9-54-1; assembly: GCF_016613355.1. NCBI lineage: Bacteria > Pseudomonadati > Pseudomonadota > Gammaproteobacteria > Moraxellales > Moraxellaceae > Psychrobacter > Psychrobacter sp. M9-54-1. Next base: position 22,121 of record NZ_JADGFW010000033.1, read on the forward strand.
GGCAGTAGAATTTCCGTTAACATAGTAAAAATTATTTTCAGCTAAGACGCATTTAATATATGCTGACGCCATGTATGGTTTAAGATAAGCGATACTTTTTGATACAAAATTGACGATAGTGATAACATTGTTGGCACTGACATTTATCGTAAGCGTTGGCTAAAATAGCAGTCAATTTGCAAAGTTCTGTTAAATAGCTCTTATAAATAATATTAATAACAAACACTCATCACATTAAGGATATAAAGATGGCAAAGCCTAGCACACTATTTAAAGGCATCAGCAGCGTTGGTTCTTTTACTCGTGGTAATTTGGAACGTATGGGCGCAGTGATTGATAGCGTCAATGCCAAAAGCGGCAAACCGCGCCAATTTAAAGCAGTAAATCTCGGCGATGAAGACTATCAGCAGGATTTGTTTCGCGAGCAAACCTTAAAAGCCGCCCAGCAGTTATTGGGTACGCGTTTTGCTACTTATGGCAAGTATGCCAAAAAAATAGTGCCAAACAGCTTGTTTGATTCGACGGTCGATGGTGCTTTTGCGCAGATTGCTAAGCTTGCGTCCAATTGGAGTCAGATTGACCTGCCAAATCAGCATCGCTTTGCCAATATCGCAAACTTAGATGACGAAGAGCGTTATGCTCTAGCAACGGATATCGCCAATCAAAACCGTGCTTTGGCGACATTGGGCGGCTTGACAGGGTTAGCAGGCCTACCAGGCTTACTTGCTGATACTTTGTGGTTATTACTTGTCTCATTACGTACTGTTTATCAGTTAGGCGCTATTTATAATAAGCCATTGACTGGTAAGCAAGGCGTCAAAATGGCTTATGAATTACTGGCAAGTGCCGATTTGAGTAAAATGCAAGAGAAGCAGGCTTTATTAGCGGGTATTGGTATTGGTAAAGGCTTGCTTGATAATGCGCAAAGCAATGGTTTGCATAATGAGCTGAAAAACCTTGGTCTGAAAAATAAAAACGTCAATTTTTATGCCGAACAAGTAGATAATATTGCCAGCCAAGTTGGCATTAACTTAGATAATATCAACTTATCATGGGTACGCCGCTTTTTACCAGCCACTGCCGTCATCGTTGGTATGCGCTACAACAGCCAGCTGATTGATGAGGTGATCGGCGTGGCACAAGCGACATTTGCACCAGAAGCCAAACTTGCTAACCGCGCCATTACTGACGATAGCAGTAGCGAAGCGCAGGTGAAGAAAAGTACCGACAGTAAGAATGAAGAACAAAGCCCTAAATCTGACAATGCAAAAAAAGACACAGATAAGGCTAAAGACAATAAGACCAAAGCTGAAAACAGCAAATCTAAGAGTGACAACGATAAATCTAAAGCTGACCAAACAGAAAGCGAAGTAAAAGCCGCCTCAGAGCCGGTGTCAAAAACCACTGATGAAGAGTCAGTAGATGAAAACTACAAAAAAGCTCAGGCAAGTAAAAAAGATTAACGTTTTAGTCTATAGTGGTGTAACTATAATTTACTGTATGAAGGCATAAGCTGATATAAATCGGCTTATGCCTTTTTTATGAGTATGTCTTTATTTATGAGAATGTCTTTTTTGTGAAGGGGTTTTAAGGCTAAAAAAGTATCTAAAATTCAAACTTTGCCTTGAAAAATAAACAACCAACTCCATTAATAGGAAACATCGATTTTACCATCTTGCAATGAAACAATTGCTCATCTTAAAATCTGTTGCTTATCATTTAATCTGCTACAATCTTTACTCATGCATATCTGTCGAATGTTGTAAAGGACAACCACTCATAAGTGGTTGAAATAGCAGCAACAACTCTTTATAATACACTGTCCTAAAAATGGGTGTGCCAAAATCTGTCGTTAATGTCAGATGGTTGGCGCATTGCCCCATTTTTTTGTTTTATACCAAACGGGAGAAGGATGCCTTATGGCAACAACTAACCAATTGATTCGTAAAGGTCGCAAAACCATCAAGGAAAAGTCAAAAGTTCCTGCGTTGGAAGCGTGCCCACAACGCCGTGGTGTATGTACTCGCGTATATACTACTACCCCTAAAAAACCTAACTCAGCCATGCGTAAAGTATGTCGTGTACGTTTGACTTCAGGCTATGAAGTATCAAGCTACATCGGCGGCGAAGGTCATAACCTACAAGAGCACAGTGTTGTTCTTATCCGAGGTGGTCGTGTAAAAGATCTACCAGGTGTACGTTATCACACCGTCCGCGGTGCACTTGACTGCGCAGGCGTAAAAGACCGTAAACAAGGTCGTTCTAAATATGGTGCGAAGAAGCCTAAAGTTTAATAGCTAATTGCTATTAAATACGCTTATTTGTATCACCCATTAACTGTGCATGGGACTGGTGTTAGCCGTATTTTTATTCAATAAATGATTTATCGCTATAACATACCGCCATGCAGTAAGGCTGACTGACAACTCGATATAACGCCATCCAATACGTAATTGGTGCGAGATTGTGAATGTCAGACACTCCTGAAGAAAAGGATTATTATTATGCCAAGACGTCGCGTCGTTGCTGCCCGTGAGATCCTACCGGATCCTAAGTTTGGTAGCCAAACTGTTGCAAAATTCATCAACCATGTCATGAGCCATGGTAAAAAATCTACTGCTGAGCGTATCGTTTACGGTGCCCTTGAGACAGTAGGCCAAAAGCGCAACATCGAAGATCCAGTCGCTTTCTTTGAAGAAGTTTTAGAAAATGTCCGCCCAATGGTCGAAGTAAAAGCTCGCCGTGTTGGTGGTGCAACTTATCAAGTACCAATGGAAGTACGTCCCTCCCGTCGTACTGCCTTGGCTATGCGTTGGTTAGCTGAAGCTGCTGCTAAGCGTTCTGAAAAATCAATGGCTTTGCGTCTTGCAGGCGAATTGAATGATGCTGCTGATGGCAAAGGCGCTGCTATGAAAAAGCGTGACGAAGTTCACCGCATGGCAGATGCCAACAAAGCATTCTCTCATTACCGCTTCTAAGCTGGTTTTTTTAAACTGGTTTAAATGCTTAGGATTAACGGTTTCGAACAGTTAATCCTAATATTGTTGATTTATTCTATTGATTGCCGCCATCATTATTGGGTTGTTTAATTTTTCTTCAAAAGCTGAGAATGTATTAAACAATTTAGATGGCGGACATCTGTCAAGATGCTGTTTTGTAAGGGATGCTTTTTCATAAAGCCTGCAAAAAATATGCACCGCTTTAAAGAAGTCTCCTAAATTTGATACCGCACTATTCTTAATATTTGCTCTTTTTTTGTCCGTATTTGGCCCAATAAACAGTAAGTAATATAGCAAAGCTCATGGTCTCATGGCTTTGTCGTAGAGTATGAGGTAGAGACACAACACATTAATATATACACGAATTTCCCTAGGAAAACACTATGGCTCGTAAAACTCCCCTAAAGCGCTATCGCAATATTGGTATCTCAGCGCACATTGATGCTGGTAAGACGACCACTACTGAGCGTGTTTTGTTCTATACCGGTGTTAGCCACAAGCTTGGCGAAGTACATGATGGCGCAGCCACTATGGACTGGATGGAGCAAGAACAAGAGCGTGGTATTACTATCACCTCAGCGGCGACGACTTGTTTTTGGTCAGGTATGGCAAAGCAGTTCGACGAACACCGTATCAACATCATTGACACCCCAGGTCACGTTGACTTCACCATTGAAGTTGAACGTTCTATGCGTGTACTTGATGGCGCTTGCATGGTTTACTGTGCAGTGGGCGGCGTTCAGCCACAGTCTGAAACCGTATGGCGTCAGGCAAACAAATATAAAGTGCCGCGTCTTGCCTTCGTAAACAAAATGGACCGCGTTGGCGCTGACTTTTATCGCGTTATCGACCAAATCAAAACCCGTCTAGGCGGTAAGCCAGTACCGTTGGTTATCCCAATTGGTAAAGAAGACGACTTTGAAGGCGTTGTGGATCTTGTGTCTATGAAAGCCATCTATTGGGACGAAGCGTCTCAAGGTATGCAGTATGAAGAGCGCGACATCCCAACTGAACTACAAGAAAAAGCGGAAGAGTACCGTGAGTACCTAGTAGAAAACGCGGCTGAAGCATCAGAAGAGCTCATGAATGAGTATCTTGAAAATGGCGAATTGACCGTAGAGCAGATTCATGGCGCGCTTCGTCAATTGACCATCGACAACGAAATCATTCCACTACTTTGTGGTACTGCCTTTAAAAACAAAGGTGTACAAAAGATGTTGGATGCGGTTATTCAGTATCTACCTGCGCCAATGGACGTACCTGCTATCCGCGGTATCCTTGACGACAAAGACGAAACTGAAGGTAAGCGCGAAGCGTCTGATGACGAACCATTCTCGGCACTAGCGTTCAAAATCATGAATGACAAATTCGTTGGTAACTTAACCTTCGTTCGTGTTTATTCAGGCGTGATCAAACAAGGCAGCAGCGTTTATAATCCAGTTAAAATGAAGCGTGAGCGTGTTGGCCGTATCGTACAGATGATGGCGGATTCTCAGCAAGAGCTTGAAGAAATTCGTACTGGTGATATCGCCGCCCTAGTTGGTATGAAAGACGTCACCACAGGTGATACGCTATGTGACGAAAACAACGTCATCACCCTAGAGCGCATGGAATTCCCAGATCCAGTCATCAGTCTAGCGGTTGAGCCTAAGACTAAAGCTGACCAAGAAAAAATGTCAATTGCTTTGGGCCGTTTGGCAAAAGAAGATCCATCGTTCCGTGTCCATACTGACGAAGAGTCTGGCCAGACCATCATCAGTGGTATGGGTGAGCTGCATCTAGAGATTCTTGTTGACCGTATGAAGCGTGAGTTTAACGTTGAAGCGAACATCGGTGCGCCGCAGGTTGCTTATCGTGAAACCATCCGTAACGTGGTTGAGCAAGAAGGTAAATTCGTTCGTCAGACTGGTGGTCGTGGCAAATTTGGTCACGTTTGGTTACGTCTTGAGCCTCTTGATCCAGCAGGCGATGTTATGTACGAATTCGCTGAAGAGGTTGTCGGTGGTGTGGTACCAAAAGAGTATCATGGCGCAGTTGACAAAGGTATCCAAGAGCGCATGAAAAACGGCGTACTTGCAGGCTACCCAGTGGTTGGCGTTAAAGCAACCTTGTATGATGGTTCTTACCATGATGTTGACTCGGATGAGTTATCATTTAAAATGGCAGGTTCTATCGCTTTCAGAAAAGGCTTCATGGCAGCAAACCCAGCGCTACTTGAACCTATTATGAAAGTAGAAGTTGAAACGCCTGAAGACTACATGGGCGATATCATGGGCGATTTAAACCGCCGCCGTGGTATGGTTCAAGGCATGGAAGATCTTCCTGGTGGCACGAAACAGATTCGTGCAGAAGTACCATTAGCAGAAATGTTTGGTTATGCCACACAGATGCGTTCAATGTCGCAAGGCCGTGCAACGTATTCTATGGAATTCCAAAAATACGCTGAGATTCCAAAATCAGTTGCAGAAACCATCATCTCTAAGTACAACTCTAAAGATGACGACGAGTAAATAGCGCTCATAAAATGACAATATAAAGCATATCTTTATATTGTCAGTGAAGAATCCGCCAATAACTTGTTAAAAGACTTGTTATTGGTCGCGATTTTCTTATAATATCTGCACATTAGTATGTGCAACCTTTTAACACTTATCTTAATGTGGTCCGTATTATTTAGCTTGCGTATTTCTTAGCAGTTAGATATTTGACCCCAAATAAAGAGGAAATACCCATGGCAAAGGCCAAG
>NZ_JADGFW010000034.1:0-44046 GCF_016613355.1 Psychrobacter sp. M9-54-1
AGTCTAATTATTTCGATATCACCTTAATCCTTGGTTCAGTTGGATTAAGATGACACTAGTCATTAAAACACACAGACTCATATCTAACCCCCTTTGCTGACGACAATAGCATGATGGTACCACCTGATCCCTTCCCGAACTCAGAAGTGAAACATCATCGCGCCAATGGTAGTGTGGCTCCGGCCATGTGAGAGTAGGTCATCGTCAGCTCTCTATTCCTGAATCGCCCCTTAGCTTAATTGCTAAGGGGCTTTTCTTTGTCTAGCGGTTGAGGTTAGAAAACTATTTTACATATCCTAATACATAACTTAACAGCTATGTATTGTTGAGATGACTTATTAAAGCTATGATTATTACAGTTCATGTTATCGATGCAGGATTACTAGAGAAACATGGGCTTTTATAAATGAACTTAATATCATAAAAATTAATAATCACAAGGATGAGATGATTATGACTATTGCAAAGAATATTGAAGTAAGCAGCACCTCAGAAACAAGTTTTGAAGACGCTATTCAAAAAGGCGTGGCGCGTATCGCCAAAACCGTTAACAATGTTCAAGGTGCTTGGGTAAAAGAGCAGAAAGTTGGTATTACCGATGGTAAGATTAATAAGTATCATGTCATTATGATTGTGAGCTTTGTCATTAATGAAGATACTGACCTTAGTTAATCATTATTAATAATATAGAATTACTTGTAGACCTGATTTATTAAAAAATAAAAAGCCTGTGTATGCAGGCTTTTTTTATGTCTTTTAATCCGTCATAAAACAAAGGTTTACTCATAGAAATTTCTTAACATTATAGATTGAGGTAGATGTAGTAAACTGGTCGTTTGATATTTTTAACATAATTTTTTTAACAAAGTTTTTATAAATAGAGAAAGCTATGGCAGTTGATTTTACCAATACCTTGATCGTTGCGATATCAGCAACCGCTTTATTTGATTTATCAGAGTCTGAAAATCATCTGATAGCATTATTACAGCAGCGACCCAGCGAGGCGATTAAAGAGTTCCGTGACTATATGGCTGAACGCGAGAATGATTCGCTCAGCATTGGAGCCGGCTATCCGCTTATTAAAGCATTGTTAAATTTGAATAATTATTGCCATGATTGTGAAGGGCAGAGTTCAGGTATTGATACACCGCTGGTTGAAGTGGTGATTGTCTCAAAAAGTAGCCCTGATACAGGTATTCAGGTGCTCAATGCGATTCGTGAGCATGGCTTAACCATTTCTCGCTCGGCGTTTATATCCGGAAGCCCTATAGCGCCTTATATTAAAGATTTTAATGTGGATTTGTTTTTGACCACCAATCGTGATGACGCTCAGCAAGTTGCCGATGCCAATATTTGTGCCTGTGCGATATTAGATGCCACACCAGTAAACACTTATGAGCTCGATACTAAGCAGCTGCGTATCGCATTTGATGGTGATGCGGTATTGTTTGATGACTCAGGTGAGCTGCTTTATAAACAAAAAGGGTTGCGGGCTTTTCATGAGCGTGAAGCCGAAATGCAGGATTTGCCGATAGAAAAAGGACCTTATGCAGAGCTGTTGATTAAGCTGTCAAAAATGCAAGAGCGATTGCCTGCAAGCTTGCATACTTCTCCCATGAAGATAGCGTTAGTCACTGCCCGTAATGCCCCTGCGGACTTACGGGCGATTAAAACGCTACGTGATTGGGGTGTTGATCTCGACATGGCATTTTTTTTGGGCGGACTTGAAAAGACGGCAGTATTAAAAACCTTTGCGCCACATATCTTCTTTGATGATTCGGTTAAACATATTGATGCCGCGCGTAATTTTATGCCAACGGCGTTGGTTCCTTATCATTCGACCTCTTTGCTGCATGCCAAGAGTGTATTAACGGCAGAAGAAGACACCTCATCATTGTCATTTAAGCCTGTAAAAAGCACATTGTCTTCTGTGAGCGAGCAATAGGGTTTTAATAACATTCAAAGGTTTAAAAGATAAGGTTTGTTATGAAGTGGCAGCAATTATTTAGCTTAATAACGCGCAGAATTAAGCAAGTTTTTGGCTTATATGCGTTTGTTCTTATACCGATGTGGGGCATGTTTTTTCTCAATGAAACACTGCTTTTCGGGCTATGGAATATCTTTGGGATTGTGCCACGGGCGTTAGATTTGGGTAGTATGATTGGGGTAGTTGCGTCATGGACGATGCATGGCAACTTTTCTCACTTACTTGGTAATACATTGACGTTATTACAAATTTTATTTTTGTTCGGACTATTTGAAAATAATGCTTATCGTACGGTAATTAAATTGATCGTGGCGTCAGGATTGGCGACTTGGATTATCGGTTCGCCATTGTCGATTCATATCGGCGCGTCGGGGCTATGTTTTGCGATGCTGGGTTATATGATAGGCGGAGCGTTATTTGCGCGGCGCTGGGGTTATCTGCTTGCTTGCATCGTCATGGGAACTGGTTACTGGTTGATCATCAAACAAGGTTTGATGCCGCAGCAAGGTATCTCATTGGCGGCGCATTTTGGCGGACTATGCGCCGGCTTATTATTAGGGGCAAACTCAAAGCATGCTTATGCCAGTATCAACACGCGTTATTAACTTTTATTGATACAAACGTTGATATATAACGGATCATTTTTTTCTAATGGCCGCCACTTAGTGGTTTGCTTCACATGTTCATCAATGCTCAGCTTGCTATCCTTTTCTTGCAATACATAATCGGCGCGGGCAGGGGCAGCACAGTCAATAACTTGCGGTACTTGCTGCACACTTCGACGTCGCTCAAACAAATATAAATTCACCAAATAAACATCTGGATTATCAGCATTAGCGCGCGCGTGCCCACTGTCTGCGGCCATAAAACGAAAGGTTTGTGGTTTGATATATGACCAAGGACGAAACCATGTGCTCTGTTCAACTTTTTTCACCACATGCACGCCGTTAGGTAGTTGCGCAGTTTGCTGCTCGAACCAGCTATATTCTTGGCTGATTTGAAAGCCAAAAATACCAATCGCCCCAAATAATGGAATCAGCCATCTTGGGGCTTTTTTTCCTGCCAGTTTGCTGAGATGAGTTATGATTAGTGCTATCCCAGCCATACCAAATCCAGCAGCTATGGTGGCGATAAACTCAAAAAGCATAAGATTTTTCCTTAACGCCATCAGCGCATTTAAAACCAATTTATAAAAAGATAAAAAAATCACTCACAAGCAGTTGCTGCCGGTGAGTGATTATCTTACAAAGAATAGCACATAATATCGTCTAGATTAGTGATCGATTGCGCCGCCAGCTCCGCGTGGAGAACGAACACTTTCAACCAATTCTTGGATATGCGCTGGCGGTGGCGTCGTTGCATAAGAAACAATAAATGCCACGATAAAGTTCAGTAATGCACCAACCGCACCAAATGATAGTGGCGAGATACCGAACAACCAATACTCTTCTGTATCAGGGAAGCTTGCTGTACCACTGATAAAGAACCAGCCTTTAAAGATAAAGATATACACCAAGATACTAATCAAGCCCGTCAACATACCAGCGATAGCGCCCAAGTTGTTAACACGTTTTGAGAAAATACCCATCATCAGCGCAGGGAACAGTGACGCACCTGCAATACCAAAGGCTAGTGCCACAACCTGTGCGGCAAATCCTGGCGGGTTAATACCAAGCCAAGTCGCAACCACAATCGCAATTGCCATCGTAATACGGGCAACTTTTAGCTCGCCTGCATCAGTAATGTTTGGATTTAAGTTACGTTTAATCAAGTCATGACTGATTGCTGATGAGATAGCAAGTAGTAGACCCGCTGCCGTTGAAAGCGCTGCTGCCAAACCACCGGCGGCGATAAGACCAATAACCCAACCTGGTAGCTGTGCAATTTCCGGATTGGCCAATACTAAGATATCAGCGTTGACATCAAGCTCGTTACCTTCCCAGCCTCTATCGACAAAGATACCATCACGCTCTAAAGCATGTTCAGCTTTTGCTTCTTCAACCGCCGCCGTCGTTGCCGCAACATCACCGCCGTCAGTAGTGGCAGCCGCTGCTGCGAGCTCAGCTGCACCAAGTCCGCTATCGCTATAGAACTGGATACGACCATCATTATTTAAATCGTTATATTTAATAAGACCCGTGTCTTCCCACGTTCTCATCCAGTCTGGACGTTGATCGTACTCGATAGCAGGCTCTTCAACACCTTGTGGATAAATGGTATCGATTAGGTTTAGACGCGCCATTGCACCTACTGCAGGAGCAGTGAAGTATAGTAGCGAGATGAAAACCAAGGTCCAGCCAGCCGTCCAGCGCGCATCCGCAACTTTAGGAACGGTGAAAAATCGAATGATAACGTGCGGTAAGCCTGCGGTACCAATCATCAGTGATAAAGTGAATAACACCATGTTTAGCTTGTTTGGCACGTCAGCGGTATAAGCGGTAAAGCCTAAGTCGACGACGATTTGATCAAGCTTAGCTAAGATAGGAATACCGGCTTCCACATGGTTTGAGAACAAACCAAGACCCGGAATCGGATTGCCTGTCAGCTCAAGTGAGATAAACACCGCAGGAATGGTATAAGCAATCATCAGAACCACATACTGCGCAACCTGCGTGTAGGTAATCCCTTTCATACCACCAAGTACGGCGTAGAAGAAAACAACAACCGCGGCAATAATCAGACCGGTGGTATTATCCACTTCTAAGAATCGTGAGAATGCTACCCCAGCGCCGGTCATCTGACCGATAACGTAAGTGGTTGAGGCAATAATCAAACAAACCACGGCAATCATCGCTGCGGTCTTAGAATAAAAACGGTCGCCAATAAAATCAGGAACCGTGAACTTACCAAATTTACGTAGGTAAGGCGCAAGCAGCATGGCCAGTAGAACGTAACCACCCGTCCAACCCATCAAATAAGTTGAGGCCGCATAGCCGCCAGTAGCAATAATACCTGCCATCGAGATAAATGATGCCGCACTCATCCAGTCAGCAGCCGTTGCCATACCGTTTACTACAGGATGCACGCCGCCGCCAGCAACATAGAACTCACTGGTTGAACCTGCGCGTGCCCACCATGCAATACCGAAGTATAAAGCGAAAGATAGACCTACAAAAATAATATTAATCGTAAATTGACTCATAGGGCTATTCCTCGTCTACACCATATTGTTTATCTAACTTATTCATACGCCATGCGTAGAAGAAAATTAAAATGATAAATACGCCAATGGAACCTTGCTGAGCGAACCAAAATCCTAGGTCAGTACCGCCTATTCGAATCCCTGTTAATAATGGTCGAAATAAAATACCGAAACCGTATGAACAGAGGGCCCAAATAACGAGGCAACCTATAATGAGACGGATATTGGCACGCCAATAACCAGATGGATCGTTGTGGTTTTCCATAGGACAACTCCTTTTGTCTTGCCTAAAAACATAATATTTGATTTGAGCTTAATGAGTTATTCTTGTCTATCGCTTCAAGCGAAATTGTGTCTATAAAAAAACCATCCTATAGACGATTCATACAAAATGACTCAACAGCTTAGCTGAAAAAATGCGCACAAATGAAAAATAATAAAAACCAAATACTAAAATGTGAACCAGTCATAAAGCGATTTAGTAGTCATTTATTTATTAATTTGACTTAATTAAATAAACGACATCATAAATGCTAGGGTTTTTAAGAGGGTCTTGCAGAAAAAAAGGGGATTTATCGAGGAAAAACGATGAGGGTCAACAATCCGCTGTCTTTTTACGATCCCGTCTTCCTGACAAGAGTCTTAAAGTTGTTAATACGTTAGTCATTCATGCCAATAAGTCAATATCAACTGAATGCTAATATCTATAAAATCCACTCTATCGTAGTTAGAAAACATGGTCGGTAATAAAGTGGACTTCTATAAATGTTTAGAACATTTAATATTACTGAAATCGTACGTTAAATGTCTAACCAATGCTACTGATTTGTTACATTCTCCATTCTATAGGACTTCAACAGTAAGTAACATTTATTTCATAAATAGTTTTTCTAATTTAATAACCAAATTTGATAGTAGTAGGCGTCTTAATCTCTATAGAATGCACACGGCATCTTATTGGTAGAGATTTTTAGCAGAATTATGTGCGGTATAATTAGTTAAATGTCTTTCTATATAAAAATAAGTAACATTTATAAACGTAAGTGAGGAGTAGGTATGAGTGACGGCATAGCAGGCTGGTTCAATAACATCGTGAATTACGGCGTTAGTATTATCTGGGGTAATAACGATTGGTTAATCGCCAGCAATCCTTGGTATGGATTGTTGATGTTTGTGTTGATTGGGGCTGGTCTATATTTCACCGTTGCTACGCGTTTTATTCAGTTTCGTCACTTTGGTCATATGTGGCAATTATTACGGGTGTCAAATCAAGGCCGTAAAGATGGTGGTATCAGCTCGTTTGAGGCGCTGATGACGTCTTTAGCGGCGCGCGTCGGTACCGGTAATCTGGCAGGGGTAGCGATCGCTATCTATCTTGGTGGACCGGGCGCAGTATTTTGGATGTGGATGACGGCGCTCGTCGGTATGTCGACCAGTTTTATCGAGTCAACCTTAGCCCAAGCTTATAAAGTGCCGCATAATGACAATGTTTACCGCGGTGGACCGGCTTACTATATCGAAAAAGGTTTGGGCAAGCGCTGGCTGGCGATATTTTTCTCGCTTTGCCTGCTGGTTGCGTTTGGTTTGGCGTTCAATGGCGTGCAGTCGAATACGATTGCGCAGGCGACCAATGAAGCGTTTGGTGTTCCAACATGGATGACAGGGTTAATACTGGTCGCGCTCGTCGCCCCAGTGGTATTTGGCGGACTACGCTCGGTTGCACGTATTGCAGGTAAAATCGTGCCAGTCATGGCGATTCTTTATATCTTATTGGCGCTTTATATTATTATCACCAACTTTAGCGAATTCCCAGCAGCCGTTGCCTTGATTGTAAAATCAGCCTTTGGTTTTGAGCAAGCGGCGGGCGGTGTGATTGGGTATGGTATTGCGCAGGCGATGATTAATGGTATCAAGCGTGGTTTGTTTTCGAACGAAGCGGGTATGGGTTCAGCGCCCAATGCCGCAGCGACGGCAAAAAGCCATCCTGACCATCCAGCGGTGCAAGGCTTTATGCAAATGCTCGGTGTCTTTATGGATACGCTGGTTATCTGTACGGCAACCGCGGCGATTATTATACTTTCAGGGGTCGTCGATCCAAATGTCGAACAAGAAGGTATTCAATTAACCCAATTGGCGCTGTCGCAGTATGTGGGCGATATGGGCGTAGTTTTTGTCGCGATTGCGATTTTCTTCTTCTCGTTTACCTCTATCATTGCCAACTACAGTTATGGTGAGTCCAATCTTGAATTTATCTCTGGTGAAAAAAATGCCAAAGTCATGATTATGATTTTCCGTTTTATGGTTTTAGGCATGGTATTTGTTGGTGCTATTGCTAGCTTACCTGCTATTTGGAACTTCGCTGACTTATCAATGGGTCTCATGGCACTCGTCAACTTGATAGCGATTTTAATCTTGTCGCCAGTGGCGCTTAGAATTTTGCGTGATTATGAAAGACAAATCAAAGAAGGCAAAACCGGCGAGCAAATCAAATTTGACCCCGATGATTTTGTGAAACTAAAAGATGAAGCCAACCGTGATGCGTGGACTGATTAGATCTTTTTGGTAAGCTAAAAAGTTATTCTATTAAATATAGTAGGTTCGCTTTAAAAGCGCTGCAGTGTGACTTAGATGAATTTTTCGTAGCCTCTATGATAACAGCAAGCAAGGAAAATTTATCCCAGTCGTACGCTAGCTACTAGCGTATTGTCTTTATTTCGAGTGGATCATACAAGCATAAAAAAACCGCTCTTATATTAAGAGCGGTTTTTTATTAAACCATAATTATATCAAACATGATTTACATGTTTGGATAGTTAGGACCGCCGCCGCCCTCTGGCGTTACCCAAGTAATGTTCTGTGACGGGTCTTTGATATCACAGGTTTTACAATGCACACAGTTTTGCGCATTGATAACAAACTTAGCACCTTCGGCATCTTTCACCACCTCGTAAACGCCAGCTGGGCAGTACAGACGCGCAGGCTCAGCATACAGCGGTAAGTTAATTGAAACAGGCACCGTAGGATCGGTGAGTTTCAGATGCGTCGGTTGGTCTTCAGCGTGGTTGGTGTTGGAGATAAAGACTGATGACAGCTTATCAAATATCAGCTTACCATCTGGCTTAGGATAGGTTGGCTGATAAGCATGCGCCGCACGCTCTAGCTGATCATAATCTCTCTTATTATCATGAATGGTCAAAGGCATTTTACCGCCAAGCAAATTTTGCTCGATAAAGGTAAAGGCGCCGCCCATCCATTGACCCATACGGTGCATGGCTGGGGCAAAGTTACGCGCTTCGTAGTTGTCTTGATACAGCCATGATTCTTTATACATGGTGCTATAGGCAACCACGTCGTCATACTCACGGCCTGCTTGTAACGCTTCAAAAATCGCTTCAGCCGCCAACATACCTGACTTCATTGAGGTGTGCGTACCTTTGATTTTGGCAGGGTTTAAGAAGCCTGCATCATCACCGACCAACACGCCACCTGGGAAGGTGAATTTTGGTAAGGAGTTTAAGCCGCCTTTGGTCAACGCACGCGCGCCGTATGACAGGCGTTTGCCGCCTTCTAAGACGTTGCGAATGACTGGATGAAGTTTTAGGCGCTGCATCTCATCAAACGGTGACATATAAGGGTTTGAGTACGATAGGTCGATGACCATACCAAAGCTGACTTGGTTGTTTTCATCGAAGTACAACCACCAACCGCCAGATGAGCCGGTATCCGTTAATGGCCAACCTGAACCATGCATGACCACGCCTTGCTCGTGCTTCTCTGGGCTGACTTCCCATAGCTCTTTTAGACCGATACCATAATGCTGAGGGTCCGAGTCTTTATCAAGCGCGAAACGGCTGATGAGGCGCTTGCCCAAATGTCCACGGCAACCTTCGGCAAAGATGGTGTATTTACCTAGCAGCTCGTAACCTGGCTCAAAGCTTGGCTTGGCTTCACCATTGGCAGCTACGCCCATGTCGCCGGTCAAAACCCCTCTTACCGAACCGTCGTCATTATATAAAATCTCATCGGCAGCAAAGCCTGGGAACATCATGACTTCAAGCTCTTCTGCTTGCTCAGCTAACCAGCGAACGACGTTGCCCAATGAGACAATGTAGTTACCTTCATTGTGCATGCTGGCAGGCACGATAGAATCAGGGAGCTTGGTTGCTTTGGTCGCAGAACCGAGCATATAAACGCGGTCTTCAATGGCAGGTACGTTTAGTGGTGCGCCTTTTTCTTTCCAATCTGGTATTAGCTCGTTTAAAGCGCGCGGCTCAATAACCGCGCCAGATAAGGTATGGGCACCAAACTCTGAGCCTTTTTCGACCACACAAACCATGAACTCATCATTGCCCGCTGCGATAGCAAGCTGACGCAGACGAATGGCCGCTGATAAACCCGCTGGGCCGCCGCCGACGATGATGACATCAAATTCCATTGATTCACGTTCGATTTCAGGCTCAGTAGTTTCTGGTTCTACGGCTGGCTCGGGCGTTGCTTCTGTTGCAGTAGTGGCTTCTACTGGCTCAGCGGCAACGTCTGTCGCCTCAGTTGCAGCGCTTTCTTCAGTAGTGGCGACTTCTTCTACGGCTACATCAGTATGTGCGATGTCGCTATTTACAGTGTCGTTACTGACAGTGTCATTATTAACAACGTCGTTGCTAACAGTGTCATTATCAACAACAGGCTTTTGATTGTCTTGCTCTTGCATACCTACTCCTAAACTTTTAGTGGCTTATCTCAGGGCATCATTAGCTTAACAATTGAATAATAAAGCTTGCGGCGCTAACGTTACTCAGACATATGGCTGCCCGATAAGAACTGTCTTTGCGGCATCAATTGACGACGTTAAGCGTACAAAGATTGACGTAAAATCTAGCACCCATAACGTAAAATGTGTTGTTAATTCAACACCCACTGAACCATTGCAAATAAATAATCGTTACTCATTATAAAAGAAAAGTCCTACAAACACGATACGCATTTCTGGGTATCAATGTTAAGGTAAGAGGGAAATAATGGGGTACAATGACGATAGGCTTTCATCATACCCGAAACAAAAATTTATAGTAATAATAGATGCGCCAAACTTTGATTACTACATAAAGGATTTTATGATGAATGACGATAATAAAAACGACAATTCTAATGATAAAGATAGCCTCAAAGTCACGAATGACAAGGTATCTGCGCCAAATGGTATGGATGCTTTGAGTCAGTATTTTAAGTCAGCGCCAAGTATACGCGAAGGGCGCGCTATACCGCCGCTTGAGAACTGGCATCCTGAGCAAGTAACGGACATGGATCTAACCATCAAAGCCAACGGCGAGTGGTGGCACGAAGGCGGGCACATGACCCGTCAGTCATTAGTCAGTTTGTTTGCCACTATTTTGTGGAAAGAAGAAAATAATGGCGCGGTTGAGTATTTTTTAAAGACACCGGTACAAAAACTGCGTATCCACGTAGAAGATGCGCCGTTACTGATTAACGATGTTGGTATCGTTGAAGAACAAGGTGAAAGCTGGCTAGAATTTACGACCACCACCGGTGATGTAGTGCGTTTAGATGATGAACATCCGATTAGTTTGCGTGCTTATACAATGAAAGACTCTGATGACAATAGCCATTCTGACAAAATTAAGAATAAAGAAGATAATAAAAGTACAGAAAGCTCTACGCAAATTCGTCCTTATATGATGGTACGAAACGGCTTGGAAGCATTGATTGGACGTAACGCTTTTTATCATTTAACAGAAATTGGTGAATTGACAGAGCGTGAAGGTGAGACGATACTAACGCTGCAAAGTGGTGATAACGCTTATACGTTATCAATGCCATCAGATTCATAATAGACTATATTTAATACTTATATAAGAACGGCGGTAAGAAAGCAATGAAGGTTGCCGTAAAAGCAGTGCCTGATAATACAAGCCTTGATATTATTGATAGCCTTGAGACGCACAAAACCACATTTATTAATGATAGTTTTAAAACGCTTAAAGCAGATGATAGCGTGATAAATAACGCGCTTAAAAAGGAACGCAGTGCGCCAATCGGCTTGTTCGATTCGGGCGTCGGCGGCTTGTCGGTCTATCTACATCTGGCTCAGCAATTACCGCATGAGCGTTACGTTTATTATGCCGATACCTTGCATGTACCGTATGGCAATCGTGATAGTGAAGACATTAAAGCCTTAACGCTCGCTGCAGTGGCATGGCTATACCAACAAGGCTGCAAGCTTATCGTCATCGCCTGTAATAGTGCTTCGGCGTATGCGTTAGAGACGGCCAGACGCTATTATCCGCAGCTGCTTATTGTTGGTCTGGTGCCTGCTTTAAAACCTGCGGTATTGGCCAGCAAAACTCATCACGTAGCCGTATTGGCAACGAAAGCGACGTTAAACGGTGCGCTACTAAATGACGTCATTACGAATGTTGCCATTCCTCATGCCACCAGAGTCTCCAAATACTTTGACCCAAACTTAGTCCCTTGGGTTGAGTCAGGTATGCCTAAAGACAGCAAAACGGCTCAGGATTTACGCCTGCAATTGCAGCAATTTTCGCAAGATGGCGTCGATCAGTTGGTATTAGGCTGTACCCATTATCCATTTTTTAAAGCGTTTTTACGCCAAGAAATTACTCAGCAGCAGTTAGCGCTACATATTGTCGATTCGGGGCATGCAATCGCTGAGCGCGTTAAGCAGCTATTGATAGCAGAACAGTTGTTAGCATTACCCGTTAAGGTATCAGCTAATGAAGCGTTAAATGGCCTAGCGACCGCTATAGATATACCGCCGGCTTTGACTTTTTATGCGACTAAGTATGATAAACAGCTCGGCGCTGTAGTGCGACGTTTATTGGGTAAACAGTCTCGTATACAGTATATTCTTTCGCCTTAAGCCCTTTTGTTTTAGTCTAATAGGGTTTTTTGCCTGTGCAATAGTGAAGTAGCTGTTATAATCCCGCAATATATTAGTGGAATTAGCAATAAATTAAACGTATTCGCGTAATATAATGCTAGGCTAGTATTTGCCAAACAGAATATTAGACAGGCTCTGATGCTATCGCTTTTCGATAACAATCGAGATAACTTTCATTTATATGACTAATAAGTTTAGAGGTGATTGTGTCAAACCGTCGCTATCATATTCACGTCATATGCGCTGACAACGACCAACTGTTGGTTTTAGACAGTGTGGCGATGTTTTTCCAAGGCCGCGCATTTTTAACCTATGACGTTTCTAGCAAATTACCCAAAGCGGCGTTATATGGTCGCCAGTGTATCGATGCTTGCGATTATGCGCTGATGATAATCGGTGATAGCTATGGCACGGCGCAAAATACTGGTGTCAGTCAAATGCATTTGAGCTATCTCAATGCCAAAGCCAAGCTCAAACCCTTGTTAATATTGGTCAAAAGTCATCATAACGAGGTCAATATCAGTCGGCAGCTGCAAGAATTCACCAACATGGTGACCAAAAAAGCCGATAAGATTTATTACTATGAAACAGAAAATGATATCGAGCAGCTACTCATTCAGGCCTTCTATAAAATGGTCGCCAATCATGAAGTAGGGGACGGCTGGGTAAGAGTGAGCGACGAGCTGATGAAAGCCAATAAATCGGCACTGGCCGAAGAAACGGCTACGAGCTTTTCTACCAAGAAAGCCAAACTTACCCAATCTCGCCCTGCTGTTACCGATCATTTAGCAGCCGATAGTGTCAGCAAGCCACTGGTGCTGACAGACACTTTTGAGATTCAGTACAAAGCCCAAGCCTATGAAGGCGGTAATTTAACCGACGTCACCCGCCCTATGACTTTATCGTGGCAAGAAGTGCTCATCGCCTTAATAAAAATACCGGCTACCTTTTCAAGCTATGGTTTACAGAGCGCCATTAATCGCTTAATCGCAGTCAAAGCTGAAACAGATATCAAAAATGACATGCCAAATGTTCACGCGGTGGCCCGTTGTCAGATTTATCAAGATGACTTAAACCAATTACAGCGGCAGTTGGTGGCGGCTAACTGGATTCAACTCACCACCTATGGCACGCGCGTGTCACAAGAGCTATGGAAACTCACCTTTTATGCGAAGAGCTTATTAACAGACAGTAATACCACCATACCTAATGCGCCAACTTTACCGCTTAGCTAGGGCAAGCGCTCTCTGTTCTATTTATAATTCTCATTGATAAAAAATCCATTTATAAGCCACCGCTTACCCTTTGTAATACAAAGCATACGTCTCTGTAGTTGTGAAGCTGAGCAATACCCGTAATAATAAGCGTATAAATACATAATAATGCTTAATAATTAGGGAGAACGAACAATGAGTGATGCCAAAAAAAAATTAAATAGTGAACTAACCAGCTTAGAAGAAACCATGCTTGAAGCCGACCAGTTTCGTACGCTCGAAGAACAAGTCGCCGATATGAAGCGCCGCGGCATTGACCCAACCCAAGCCTATAAGGACTTGGATAGAAAGGAAGAAGATGCTGACTGGGGTGATGCGACGTGGAAAGAAAACGGTAAATGGAAACCAAAAACGCCTGCGGATTTAGATGACAAAGCCCGCGAAAATTGGGATGGCGATAATGGAAAACCAAATCCGCCACCTGTTATCTAGTAGGTATTATTTAACAAAATAATAGAATGATGACCGTATTTATTCCAATTTATTCAATTCATTTAATAAAAAAGCCACGCTCATTTGCGTGGCTTTTTTATTAGTCGCTAATACATGCTTGTAGATACTAAATAAATCATTCCTTAGCTTAGCTAATTATGAACCTTCATCGACACGTACAAGCTTTATCGTACCATCAGGACTGGTAACCCGGCGATAACGCGTATTGCCCGATGAGGTTGATGGTCTAACGGTTGGCTGCACAGACGGCTGTACCGAGTAAGGATTAGAGTTTGAGCTGCCAGTTTGCTGTTGAATCAATTGCCCCATACGGTCTGCAGGCGCAGGGTTTAAAGGACGACTGTTTGCTGGTTGTCCGTACGGATTGCCATATTGGGAAGTGCTTGCAGCACTATTACCAACGATGGCGCGATAAAATTTTTGTCCGGCGCGTCCATCGGCTGGAAAGATGCCATGGCTTGATTGATATTGCTGAATCGCCGTACGCGTATTATCACCAATGATACCGTCCACTTCGCCAATATCGTAGCCTGCATTTAATAATGCTTGCTGGATATCTTTAGATTGCTGACGGCTAATACCAGGGTCGTCCGTCGGCCAGGCAGTGACAAAGTCGGTTTTGCTGCTGTCTTCACGCGCGATTAAGTCTGATAAGTGGGCAATTGCTAAAGCATAATTTTCTGAAGCGTTATACGAATAAAACGTGTCGAAGTTTTTACCCACCAAGAATGCTGGGCCATCAGTGCCGGCTGGTAATAATAAACCTGCGCTGCCCAAGGTAGAAGGCAGAGGGCTGCCGTTCGCCAATGTCAGCCCTTGATTGCGCCAATGGCTGATAGATTTTTTGTCTTTACGGTTTGATGCGCCCCAAAAACCACTCGGCAGTTTGACTTCATAACCCCATGGCTCGCCGGTACGGTAACCACGTTTGTCCAAAAAGTTGGCAGTAGAGGCGAGCGCATCAGGGACGCTATTAACTAAGTCGCGGCGGCCATCACCATCGAAATCGACAGCCAGTTCTAAAAAGGTACTTGGCATAAACTGCGTTTGCCCAAATGCACCTGCCCATGAGCCGGTCATATCACTAGGTGCAATATCGCCATTTTGGACGATTTTTAGCGCATTGGCATATTCGCCTTGGAAGTAGCTTTGACGACGATCAAAACATGACAGCGTCGCTAAAGATTCAAACAAGGGCTTTTTACCCAATGTCTGACCAAAGTTTGACTCCACGCCCCATACGCCCAGTACATGCTCAGCTTTGACCCCATAGCGCGATTCAATGCGGCGCAAGGTATCTGCCCATTGGTGCTTAGCCCGAATACCATCTTCGACCCGCTCTTTATCTACCAATGATGACAAATAATCCCAAACGTCCTTTTGAAATTCAGGCTGGTAATTGAGTGACTGAATCACACTAGGGTCAGGCTGGCTTGGACGATAGTTATTAAACGTATAGCTATCGACGCCGCGGAATTTACTAGAGTTTTTTAAACCATCTAAGCACTGTTGAAACTGGCTATTAGATAGGTCTGGTGCTGGTGGTTTGGCCGCTTGCGCAGTACTGGCAAAGCTGAGGCCAATCGCGATGCTAAGTAGCGATAACGTAGAGGTCGAAGAAAAACGCATGGAAATATCCTATAAACATCGAAATAGTCATTGAAAGAGAACAAAGCTGAATTAAGCAGTATGAACTTAGAGTAACCAATCTCAATAGTAAAGAAAAGGTATCGAAGCACTCGGTTACTATAAATTGACGTGAGCGTGAGGTTAAGAGAGGGTTTGGCTATCATGCTTAAGCAAGCTTTTTTGCCTTTTTGCTGTTTAGCGGCAGTTAATGAGTGAATGAAGGACTTAATAGCCAAACTTGTTCAGTTACGGCTAGCTCAGATGCCGCATTAAGGGTTGATGACTGGTTTTCAAACTCGATAATTTTATAGTCGGTATCATAATACTGCTGTAACTGCTGCTGACTAATCGAAAAAGGCGGGCCGTCTTTTTTACTTTGGTCATAGTTTAGGGTGATTAATAGTTGTGGCGCATGATTGCTAAGTTTGACTATTTGCGCACTATAATCAGCACGCATCGTTGCTGGCAAGGCTATCAATGCTGCTCTATCATAAACGGCATTAATCTCACCTATATCTGTGGCGCTCAGGGCAAAAATATCTGCTGCCCATAAAGTAATGGTTTGCCCAGCTAGCTGACCCTGATAGCGTTTTAAAATGGCGTTAACAGTAGCGCTCGTAAATTCAGTAATAGTAGGGATAACCTTTTGCTCAGCAAAGAACGCTTGCACAGCCGTTTCCACCAGCTCGACGCCAACGACGTCATAGCCTGCGTGCGCAAGCCATACCATATCAACTGATTTACCGCATAAAGGTACCAAGACTTGGCCACTGATGGGCACTGCGAGCTCAGAAAAATACTCAATTAGTTGAGGATTGACGTCAGACTTATGAAAGCCAATACGTCCGTCTTGCCAGCGCTGTTGCCAAAATTTAGAATCCATACCTTTATTCCTAACCTATATATACTTTAGATATTTGATATTATCATACCGCTAAACGCAATAAAAAAGCCAAGCGTCTTAACCCTTGGCTTTGATAGCGTATAAAACTTACGTTACTTGTTTAATGCACCATATACTCACTAAATTCTTTGCGTAGTTTGGCAAGTTTTGGCGGAATAGCAAAGTTACAATAGGCTTGACCCGGGTTTCTATTATAGAAATCTTGATGGGCGTCTTCAGCTTTGTAAAATTCCATAGCAGGATGGACTTCTGTCACCACATTAAGGCCCATGTCACGTAATTTGTTAATAGTACGGTCGACCGTTGGTTTTTGCGCCTCATCGGTATAAAAAACCACGCTCCGGTATTGGCTGCCGACATCATTGCCTTGACGATCCATGGTGGTGGGATCATGCGTGGCAAAAAACACATCAAGCACCACTTCTAATGGTACGATAGACTCATCAAATTCAACCTTGATTACTTCAACGTGTCCGGTATCACCGCCACAGACCGCTTCGTAGTTAGCAGAAACGGCATCGCCGCCCATATAGCCTGACACCACAGATTGCACGCCTTTTACGGATAAAAATACTGATTCGGTGCACCAAAAGCAGCCACCGCCTAAGATAATGGTTTGCATAATTGTTCCTATTATTATAGCTGTTGTCATAGAGATGCGCTAAGGTCTTTATTTGGTTGCAATATCTCATCTTTCAATACTAATTTTATGTCTCAATATTGCCTTTATAAAGAATTAGCGTTACCTATTTAGCTTAGCAAGGCAGTTGCTCGCGATAAGTAACAAACAGTAATGTTATAATGGGCTTTTGCTATCTTTAAAGCACTGAGCAATTCACCATTTAATTAATATTTTATTTTTAAAGAATCAAAGTTTCATTATTAAAAAACGAACCACTATCAAAAAATGAGCAACCTCATGAGCCAAACTAAGCCTACTAACCTGACTAATAACACCGTAAAGCACGATACCTTATTTACCACGCCACTCGATAAAGCGGCGCGTTTTTCTTTTGATGAGCAAGTGGTGGCGTGTTTTCCTGATATGATTCGCCGTAGTGTACCCGGTTATGGACAAGTGCTGGCGATGTTGCCGATATTCGCTCGTCGTCACTGTAAATACCGCCAGCAAGATGATAGCGGCCAGCGTGTCAGCCGTGTCTATGATTTGGGCTGCTCACTGGGTGCAGCAAGTATGGCGTTGGCAGGCGAGTTTGAGCCGCAAGATTTACAGATTAAGGCGATTGATATCTCACCCGCGATGACCAATGAGGCAAGCACGTTATTAACGGAGAATTATCCCGCGCATAACATCGAGGTCATCACCGCCGATATTCGTGATGTCGAGCTTGAGCCATGCGATATGGTCATTCTGAATCTGACGCTACAGTTTTTGCCCGCTGCCGATAGAGTGACAGTGCTTGAGAAAATTTATGCCGCATTAAGTGAGGGTGGTATTTTGGTATTGACCGAAAAAACCCATGCTTTTGATGAGCAGTATGATGCGTGGTTGGTTGAGCGTTATTATGATTTTAAACGCGCCAATGGTTATACCGAGATGGAAATCAGCGGCAAACGCAATGCGTTAGAGAACGTTTTGATTACCGATACCTTGGATGAGCATCATACGCGTCTAGCGCACGTTGGCTTTGAGCGTCATTTGACCTGGTTTCAATTTTTAAACTTTGTCTCTATTGTGGCCTTTAAATAATATTTAAACGCGATAGTAATAACAGCTCGACTTTTAATATAAATTTTTACTCTATCTTTTTACCAACATGGCAATCTGTTTTTATGCTTAACGACACCATCACTCATGCCGAACGCGAATTATATTTAACCTTGCTGTCATTGGCGCAGCAGCAGCCGAGTGCTTATGAGTGGCTCACGCGCTTGCCAACGTGGCTTAATGCTATTAAAGATAAAGCCAATTACGCACACGCGCCTGCTTACCAAGCGTCGGTGGCACGTTTGCCAACAGTAGCGGCTGATAAAGTAGATTTGGACAGTGATGTATTAACGATTGCCGCCAACCTCAGCGACTCTGAGCGCAAACAAACCTTAGCGCTGTTAAAGCAGCTAATGCCGTGGCGTAAAGGGCCTTTCCAGATTGGTGGTCAAATTGGCGATGATGAGTCAGGTATTAAGATTGATACCGAATGGCATAGCGATTGGAAATGGCAAAGGGTCGCGCCGCATTTAGGCAATTTAAAAGGCCGGCACGTACTGGATGTAGGCGGTGGCTCAGGTTATCACGGTTGGCGAATGGCAGGGGCAGGCGCGGAGACGGTCATCATTATTGACCCATCGTGTTTGTTTTATCATCAATTTATGGCTATTCGTCATTTTGTCGGCGCCGCTGATCATTATAAAACGCATTATATCCCTGTACCACTTGAAGCCTTACCGGAGCACAGTCAGCTATTCGATATCGTATTTAGTATGGGCGTGCTCTATCATCGCCAGTCGCCGTTTGAGCATTTGCAACAGCTAAAAGGGCAACTGGTGAAAGGTGGCGAGCTGGTACTCGAAACCTTGGTTATCGATGGTGACGCCAATACTGTCCTTGTACCGCACGACCGTTATGCGCAGATGAATAATGTCTATTTCCTGCCATCGGTTGAGGCGCTCACTGGTTGGCTAGAAAAAGCAGGGTTTAGCGAGGTACGCTGCGTCGATGTAGCGGTTACGTCGACTGAGGAGCAGCGCAAAACCGAATGGATGACGTATCATTCCTTGGCGGATTTTTTGGACCCTACTGATGGAAGTAAAACCATCGAAGGGTATCCTGCGCCGAAACGGGCAACCTTAATTGCAAAAAAATAGCGCTGGTTAGTTTGCGGTTGGCAAAGAGAGGTTGGTTAAATAAACCAGCGTTTAAATGCCATCTCTATCAATACTTTTAGGATAAAACCGATAAAACCCGCACCTAAGGCCAAAAACATCCAAAAAGTACCAGCGCGACCAGCGTTAGACTGTTTTGATAAATCCCAAATAATAAAGAATAAGAAAGCAATAAAAATGGGCAATAAAATATACATGCCCCAACTGGTGACGGTACTAGAAGCAATGGCAAACATGGTTTTGTCCTGTCAGTGAAAGTGTGAAGTGCTGCGTTTTCTATGGTCTGTTTTTATATATGGTTATAAATGGCATCAGCATTTATAGCAGTAATAGATTAATGTTGCCATTATAACGCGGAATGAGGTTGCTATAAATGTTTCACCAACGTCAGACAACAGTAACGCTACAATCCGCCTAAATAGACTTGTATTGGCAGCCTATAATAGCCGTTACCTTGTCACTTGCGCATATCTAGTATAATAGCGGTGATTTTAATGCTATTTTTGGTTCAAATAGTGCAATAGCAGCTAAAGGTTGTTATATTTATAGGTTACTTATTTTTTCTGCCTTATCTTATATTACCCCAATTTTTTGTTCATTTATCTGAGTTTATAGTCCTATGTCACAAGCCCAAATCGATACGCTCGCCTCACTGTTTGACAGTGCCATTAAAGTCCTAAAAACGAACGGCGAACTACCGGCTGATTGGCAAAACAACAGCCAAATTACGCGGACTAAAGATACCAGTCATGGTGACTTTGCGAGCAATATCGCCCTAACGGCTGCCAAAGCTGCGAAAGCCAATCCGCGCCAGCTTGCTGAAAAAATCGTCAACGCCTTGCCTGAAAATCAAAATATTCGTCAAGTAGAAATCGCAGGCCCCGGTTTTATCAACGTCTTTTTAAATACCGAAGCCAAATTTGCGGTGTTAGAAGATATCTTTAAGTTGCAAGAACGCTTTGGTTTAAGCAAGCAGTTTAAAGGTCAAAAAATCCAAGTTGAATTTGTCTCGGCCAACCCTACGTCTAGCTTACACGTCGGTCATGGACGCGGCGCTGCTTTTGGAATGAGCGTGGCAAATTTGCTTGAAGCCATTGGTTATGACGTCACGCGTGAGTATTATGTCAATGACGCCGGACGCCAAATGGACATTTTAGCGACCAGTACTTATTTGCGTTATCTAGAGGCCAACGGCGAGGCAGTCACCTTCCCAGTCAATGGCTATCAAGGCGATTATGTCAGTGATATCGCGCAAACGCTAAAAACCCAGCATGGCGACAGCTACGTTCATAGTTTTGCTGATATTGCAAAGGACGTAGCAGCAGATGCGCAGTTTGAAATAAATAATGATGGCGAAAAAGTACTGCTATCAGGCGATAAAGAAGCCCATATCGATGGTTTGATTGCCAATAGCAAAGCCTTGCTTGGCGCCGGTTATGAGCTGTTTTTAAATGCAGCATTGAGCAGTATTTTGGCTGATATCAAAGACGACTTAAATGACTTTGGTGTCCGTTATGAGTGCTGGTTTAGCGAAAGATCCATCGATAGCGAGATTGAGCCTGTTTTACAAATCCTTGATGAAAAAGGCTATTTATACGAAAAAGACGGCAATATCTGGTTTAAATCGACTGATTTTGGCGATGAAAAAGATCGCGTTGTGCGCCGTGCCAATGGTCAAAGCACCTATTTTGCCTCTGATATTGCTTATCATAAAAACAAGTTCGATCGCGGTTTTGATAAAGTCATTAATGTTTGGGGCGCTGACCATCATGGTTATGTGCCGCGCGTAAAAGCGGCATTGACGGCGCTTGGTATCGATGCCGACCGCCTTGATGTGGTATTGGTACAGTTTGTTGCCTTATGGCGCGGTAGTGAAAAAGTGCAAATGTCATCGCGCTCGGGCAAATTTGTCACCTTACGTGAGCTGCGCCATGAAGTCGGTAACGATGCTGCGCGTTTTTATTACGTCGCTCGTAAGCCTGAAGTGCACGTCGATTTTGACTTGGAGCTGGCCAAATCGCAAAGTAAAGACAACTTGGTTTACTACATTCAGTATGCGCATGCCCGGGTTTGCCGTGTGTTAGAAAAACTAGAAACCAGTGGTCTGCAAGTAGACGATATTACTGGCGCTGAAAAGCAAGCGTTACTAGTCGCACCAAGTGAAGAAGAATTGATTAAGTTACTTGCCGCTTATCCGTCAACCTTGCTACGCTCAGCGACAGGCTATGAACCGCATATCTTAACCAACTATCTAAAAGAGTTGGCGGCGTTATTTCATGGTTGGTATGATGGCAATCGCATCTTGCCGGTCAGCCTAACTTCAGGTGAAACGCCAAGCCAAGTTGAGATGGATTTGATGCAAGCGCGTTTACGCTTATCTAAAGCCGTGCGTCAAGTATTGGCCAATGGATTGAGCTTATTAGGCTTGTCTGCACCGTCTAGCATGTAGTATAAAGGAAGACGGCTGTAGCCATTATTTGATGATAATTCTTCAATTCTAATCTAATCGACAGTGCTGATTCGATAAAGACAATTCGATTACGATAACTCGACAACGACAGATAATTCAGTAGGGAGAACGAGATCCATGTTAGCCAAAAAACCAAAAGGTGCCACTGAAAAACGCAAAACCAGTAGTGTGTCAGGCTTATTATGGATGTTTGTTGGGGCAGTATTGACGCTCATGATTGGGGTGTTTTTATACCTTTCACCCTTGTTTAACTTCAGTCCTGCGGGCAGCGGTGAGAGCACAGATGCTGATAGACAAGTTCAGCAACGAGTCAATACCGATACCGACAATGGTGATTATGAGTTCTATGATATTTTGCCAAATCAAGAGATGGCGACCATCCCTGATGAAGACTTTGGTGAAGGCAGTAGTAGTAGCCAATCCGGTCAAATCACTGATTTTGAGCCAGATGTAGTCGTTAATCAGCCAGAAAACACCGCGCCAAGTAATAATGATGCGGGTAATTTTGGTATCTCTGAGAGCACTACGATTGAGCCTAGTCGTAGCAACAACGCGAATAATGCAGCAAATAGCAGTAATGACGACGATATTGTCATCGTCGAAGAAGATGCGACTTATGATGGTACGCCAGCTGCCAATAATACAGGCGCGGCTGCAAACAGAGCTAATACAGCGAACGCTAGCAATGCTAGCATTCAGCCAGCGAAGCCTGCGGCGACTTATATTTTGCAAATCAACAGCTTTGGTGATGCCGATGAAGCAGACCGTCGCCGTGCACAAGTGTTGATGGCTGGTGTCGATGCTAGAGTGGTGAAAAACACTACCAGTAATGGCCTGCCTATTTATCAGGTGATTTCACGCCCGATGAATAATCGTCAAGCGGTTGCCACTGCTCAGCAGCGCCTGCAAAATAACGGTATTGATTCTATTATCGTTGAGCAGCGCCGTTAAACCTAAAGCATTGATAAAGAAAGCGTCAGAGGACGCTTTTTTTATCCCTTTTTTTTGATATGTTTCTTAGCTCCTTTCCGCAAACTCAATATAAGAGCATCATAATGACTGTAAATTCTTCAGAAACTGCGCCCGTTGGTATGATGAAAGCTTTTTTTCAAAAGTATTTTATCGATGCTTTTACCGGCATGGCGTTAGGGTTGTTTGTGACCCTTATCGCTGGTCTTATCATCTCGCAAATTGGTGGTTGGTTAAGCCTGCCAGCCTTGGTAGCAGTCGGCAAACTGGCGTCAGTATTAATGGGCGCAGGTATCGGTGTTGGTATCGCCTACTACCTAAAAGCACCAACTTTGGTGATGCTAAGTTGCTTGGTTGCAGGGATGCTTGGCGCGCATTCTGAAGCTTTGATGGCGGGCAATTTATTTATCGCGCAAGAGGCAGGTCCGGCAACTTTCGTTGCGTTGCCTGGCAATCCAATTGGTGCTTATTTGGCTTCAGTATTTGCTTATCGTGCTGGTACTTGGATCGCTGGCAAGACCAAGCTCGATATTTTGCTGATACCGTTAGTGGTATGTACGGTGGCACTCATCGTCTGTGCACTACTTAATCCTCCAGTCGTCGCTGCGGTCAACGCCATTGGTCAGGGTATTCAAGCAGCGACTGAATTACAGCCGCTACTCATGGGTATCGTCATAGCAGTCGTCGTGGGTATTTTATTGACGCTACCGACCTCAAGCGCGGCTATCTGTATCGCTATTGGACTTGGCGGCTTAGCGGGCGGGGCAGCGGTCGTTGGCTGCGCAGCGCATATGATTGGCTTTGCGGTGGCCAGTTTTAAAGATAACGGCGTCAGTGGTGTCATATCTCAAGGGCTTGGTACCAGTATGCTACAGATTCCTAATGTCCTTAAAAAACCGCTCGTACTATTGCCTGCTGTGATTGCCAGCGCCATCGTTGGTCCTATCGCAACCGTTGGCTTTGGGCTAGCTTGCACAGCCACTGGCGCTGGTATGGGCACGGCAGGACTGGTTGGGGTGTTTGGCGTCATTGAAGCATCACAAGAAATCATGAGCAGTACTCAGTTATGGACAGCGATTGTCTTATTGATGTTTGTATTACCAGCGCTCATTGCTGGTATCGTAGCGTACGTGATGCGCCGTCTTGGTTGGTTGGTCGATGGGGATATGAAACTGCCTTAAATTAAAGATAAAGATAAAGGACGCAAATTATCCTAATCACTTATTCTAACTAGCGAAAATGCAAAAGCCCAACTATTCAATCACTGGGCTTTTTATGGTTTAACTTATCATTGTTTCTTTACCACTATATTAATGAGTAGTTACCGCTCTACGGTGGGCATTTTTCGCGTGCTTTTTGCCTTTTAATTTACGTGATAATTTGTTGATATCATTGAGTACCTGACCATAACGAGACGGGAATACGCGCTGAACGGCATCCATCATTTTGGCATCGTTGCCAATCAAGCAGCGTGGCTGGTCGGTGGCGGCGGCTTGTAAGATAATCCAAGCGGCGGCGCTGGCATCGAATTTTAAGAACTTATTAAAGCTACTAATGGCTTTGCTACCGCTACGCATACCGAGGTCGCTGATACTGTCGTTACCGCGTGCGCTATTGGCAATATTGGTTTTGATACCGCCGGGATGCACAGAAGTTGCCGACACGCCGCAGCGCTGAATGTCGAGCTCTTGGCGCAAGCTTTCGGTAAAGCCGCGCACCGCAAATTTACTGGCGTTATAGGCAGATTGTGACGGCTGCGCGGTCAAACCAAACAGGCTTGAGATATTGATGATATGACCATGTTCGTTAAATTGGCGTGGCTTGCTGTCTTTTTTACCAGTATCAATTTCGCTTTCTTTGACGCTATTTTTAATTAGGGGTAAAAACGCCTTGGTGCCATAAACCACGCCCCAAAAATTGATATCCATTACCCATTCAAGCTCGCCAATACTGCTGCCTTCAACGGAAGAGTAGAGCGCCACGCCTGCATTATTAAAGATAAAATTCACTTTGCTATGTTCCGCCATCACGCTGTCCGCCCACGCTTCGACAGCTTTATTGTCCGAGACGTCGAGTACGGTAGTAGTAACTTTGACATCATAGCCGACCAGTAGCTCCTTGGTCTGCGCTAATTGTTCAGGATTGATATCCGATAACGCCAGATGGCAGCCCATTTTTGCCAAATGCAAGGCAAGCTCGCGCCCCATGCCAGAACCTGCGCCAGTGATAGCGGCGACATGATTGGCATAATAAGGGGTAATATCGTGGTCTTGCTGCGAGGGTAAAGGTAGATATTGGCGCAGTGAATTCGCTATAGTTGAGACATGGCTAGAAACGTGATTAAGCATGATAAACAGTCCTTTGTATCATTGATTTGAAAAGTGTGGTCGTCGATAAGGATAACGTATAAAAGTCGCTTTACCTTAGCATGATTTGTCCCTGTGGCTGCTATCGATTGATAAACGCAGCTGTCATTTTTAGCCAGCCTATGATGATAAATCACAGACATAAAAAAGCGCCTGAATAACTATCAGACGCTTTTTAAATCAATAGCCTGTTAAGCATATAGTCTGTTAAGCATATAGCCCGTCAAACATGATGAAGTGCTTTTACCCAATCGTCACTTATGCAATTTTAGGGGTTTTGCCTTCGTTAATCACTTGCTCGTCAACGAGTACGGTTTTGGCATTTTTCATCGATGGCAGCTCGTACATGGTTTCAAGCAGAGCGTTTTCGACGATAGAGCGCAGACCACGCGCACCGGTTTTACGCTCCATGGCTTTTTTGGCAATCGCATCAAGCGCTTCTTTGGTAAACTCAATCTCCGCGCCTTCCATTTCAAACAGATATTTATACTGTTTTACTAAGGCGTTTTTCGGTTCTGTCAAAATCTGTACCAAAGCTTCTTCATCGAGCTCTTGTAGCGCGGCTAACACGGGCAGACGACCAATCAATTCAGGAATGAGACCAAATTTGATTAAATCTTCTGGCTCGACTTGCTGCAGCAAATCAGAGCTGCGGCGGCTGTCATCTTTTGAGCTGACATCAGCATTAAAACCAATACCGCCTTTTTCTGTTCGCTGCTGAATGACTTTATCAAGACCGGCAAACGCACCACCAACGATAATCAAGATATTGCTGGTATCGACTTGGATAAGCTCTTGCTGTGGATGCTTACGACCACCATGTGGCGGGATAGCCGCAACCGTGCCTTCGATAAGTTTCAGCAACGCTTGCTGTACGCCTTCGCCAGACACGTCGCGAGTGATAGAAGGGTTGTCGCCTTTTTTACTGATTTTATCAATCTCATCAATATAGATGATGCCTTGCTCAGCTTTGCTGACATCATAGTCAGAGGCTTGCAAGAGCTTTTGTACGATGTTTTCAACATCTTCACCGACATAACCGGCTTCCGTTAACGTCGTCGCATCGGCCATCGCAAACGGCACATCAAGCAAGCGTGCGAGTGTTTGCGCGAGCAAGGTTTTACCAGAACCCGTTGGGCCAATCAGCAAGATATTACTTTTTGCCAACTCGACCATGGCGTCATCAGCGCCGATTTTGGCTTTTTTGCTATCTCTAGCCAACGTTTGGCTGACTTTTAGGCGTTTATAATGGTTATAAACTGCGACCGCTAAGGCTTTTTTCGCCGCATCTTGGCCGATGACATATTCATCAAGCTTGGCACGTAGCTCTTTTGGCGTTGGCAGTTTTTTATTGACCCAAGAGGTATCAATGTCGCTGTCGTCGTCGCCATCTTCGGCGCTATCAGCAATCAGGTCCGTACATAGCTCGATACATTCATTACAGATATTGGCGTCGTCAGCGGCAATCAGCTGCTTTACTTCACTTTTTTCTTTGCCGCAAAACGAACAATGCGGGGTGTTATCTTCTGCCATATACAGGCACTCCTAAAATTTAATGCTTATCAATGTTTTGATTATGGACATCAGCGCCAAAGCGTAGGGCAGTTGATATATTTTCACTTACCGTAGCGCTTAGGTAGCTGATGTTTTACAGTCTTTTAGACGTCTATTATCAAAGCTTATAAAGAAATTAAAGCTTATAAAGAATCAGGACGGCGCTCTAATACTTCGTCAACCAAGCCGTATTCTTTGGCCTCTTTAGCATCTAGCCAATAGTCACGCTCAACGTCTTTTTCGATTTTCTCTACCGGTTGACCGGTACGCTCAGCCAAAATCTCGTTCAAACGAGCACGGGTTTTTAGAATTTCACGCGCATTAATTTCGATATCGGTTGCTTGACCTTGCGCGCCGCCTGATGGCTGATGAATCATTACGCGCGAGTTGGCTAGAGCATAACGTTTGCCTTTTTCACCCGCTGCCAGTAAGAATGAGCCCATGCTATACGCGCCGCCCATACAAATGGTTGAGACTTCAGGTTTGATAAAGTTCATGGTATCAAAAATAGCCAAACCTGCACTGACTGAGCCGCCGGGCGAGTTGATATATAAATGAATGTCTTTATCAGGGTTTTCGGCTTCTAAAAACAATAGCTGCGCCACGATAAGATTGGCCATGTGGTCTTCAACTTGACCGGTCAAAAAGATAACGCGCTCACGTAATAGGCGTGAGAAAATATCAAACGAGCGTTCACCGCGCGCTGATTGCTCAACCACCATTGGAACCAATGCGGCTTGAGTCGTGCTTTGTACATTGTCATGCGCACTCATCAACATATCAAAATGCGGGTTAGCAATGATGCGATCATAATCTGTCATAAAGATGTCCTGTTTATAAGTCCATAAAATAAAAAATAGAAGCTAGCTGTTGGCTACATTGTTATTGATGATTATCATTGTAAACATTATCGCTTGGTAATAAAACCTACTAGAAAATAAAACCTATTCACGCATACATTTTATTTTATTAAATTAATCCGGCGCCAAAATATACTCAATCAAGCAGATTGGCTATGCCTAATAAAATAGTGGCTAATAAATAATGGTCGCCGCTAGAAATAAGTGAGCCAATGGTAACTTTTTTATCAAAGCAATAGTAACGGTTTAATGTGACAAATGATAAACGACTCCCTATTAATAAGGCGTCTGTGTGCACTTATCAAGGGCAGCATGAATAATCTGTTTATAAAAAATGCTATATTCAAAATATCTTAAAAACGCTACGGTATTGCTGACATCAATTTTTTGTAGTCTTTGTCTGCGCAGGCACAGCAAGCAAGAAAAATTGATATCAGCAGTGTGTGATGTATCAATAGTACTTTTCACTCACTATATTAAGAAAGTAGTTTATAACCAAGCAATAAAAATGCCCTAACAAATGTGTCAGGGCATTTTTATTGCTTGGTATTAAACCAGCCAATATCGACTGGCAAAACGCTAAATTACATTATTACATCGCTTGTTGCTGCTGAGCGGCTAGTAGGTCTTGGTAGCTCACTTCTTTGTCCGTTACTTTGCCTTGCTCGATTAAATAATCGACCACTTGGTCTTCTAGCACTACTGACTCAATGTTAGCGCGTTGCTGCTTATCATTGGTGTAGTATTCTATGACTTCCGCTGGGTCTTCGTAGTTTTCAGCGGCTTCTTTGATAAAGCTTTCAACACGCTCTTGGTCAACTTCTAAGCCTTTGGTGTCGATAACACGAGCAACGATGATGCCAAGACGGGCAGCACGTAGCGCTTGCTCTTCAAACAGCTCATTTGGCAGCATGTCTTTATCGAAACTATCAGCATTAGCACCAAACTGCTGAGAAAAACGTTGCATCATCATGTTGCGTTGACGATCGATTTCTTGCTCTAGCATAGCGTTTGGTACGTCAAACTCGTTCTTTTCTAGTAGCGCATCAAAGGTCGCTTGCTTTACTTGGCTACGCGCGGCATTTTTGATTTCGCGTTCCATGTTTTTACGCACGTCTTCTTTTAATTTCTCAACGCCGCCTTCTTTTACGCCGAATAGCTCTAGGAACTCGTCGTCGATTTCAGGAAGTTTTGATTTTTCAACCAATTTCACATTGATTTTAAATTGTGCTTCTTTACCAGCCAAGTTTTCAGCTTGGTAATCTTCTGGGAAAGTCACATCGATGACTTTTTCTTCGCCCGCTTTCATACCTTTGATGCCATCTTCAAAGCCTGGAATCATCTGATTGCTACCGATAACCAATTTGAAGTCTTCAGCAGAGCCGCCTTCAAATTTTTCGCCGTCGATTGAACCTTCAAAGTCAAAGGTCACTTGGTTGTCTTTGGCCGCTTTACCTTTTTTCTCAACGAACTCTTGACGCTGCTTTTGTAGGTTTTCGATCATAGTGTCAACGTCTTCGTCGCTGACGGTCGCTGTGTGACGCTCAACTTCGATTTCATCAATACCTTGGACGTCGATTTCTGGGAAGATTTCAACAGTCGCTTGATAAACCAAGAAGTCGTCTTCAAGTTTCACGTCGTCGATGTTGGGCATGCCAACAGCACGGATGTCTTCAGATTTGATCGCTTCAAATACGGTATCACGGATCACATCGTTGATGACTTCTTGTTGAATGCCGGCACCGTACTGTGAACGGATATGCGACATCGGTACTTTACCTTTACGGAAACCGTCAATCTTGGCGGTTTTCGCCACTTGGCTGATGCGGCCTTCAACTTTGTTTTGAATTTTTTCAACGGGTACTTTAACCGTTAGCTGAGTTTCTTTGTTAGACAGCTTGTTGGTTGT
This sequence comes from Psychrobacter sp. M9-54-1, assembly GCF_016613355.1. Lineage (NCBI taxonomy): Bacteria > Pseudomonadati > Pseudomonadota > Gammaproteobacteria > Moraxellales > Moraxellaceae > Psychrobacter > Psychrobacter sp. M9-54-1. The sequence continues at coordinate 29,278 of NZ_JADGFW010000034.1, forward strand.
GACTTGTAAATCTGTAGTCATATTCGTTACACCTTTAGGATTAAATAGAAATAGACAACCAGGCTGCAAAATACGCGTGTGCTACTGGTTGCCGTTGGAATAAATAGGGGATATTGCTAGCGCGCGATTTCGCAATCTGTGAGCGTAGCAATCGCTGACGGCACAAAAATATGAAACGCTTTATTCTAAATAAACGCTCTCAGATATCAATATTAACTGCTAATCGCCCGCATAATAACGCTTTTTGCTCAATTAAACAGACAAATAACGGCTTTCAACAAAATTTTAAAAGTAGAACAGTATAATCTATCTGTTTATCAAAGTAAAAATTATCTGTTTAATCGCCTCGTCGAGAATTTATAGGTTTAGCTATCATTGTAATAGCCTACTTATTAAAAAATACGCTTATAGCGGCAATTGCGCCAATAACTGCTCAATGGCCTGACCACGATGACTGATGCTGTTTTTGTCCTCAGCGCTAAGACTTGCCGCCGTCGCTTGCAAATCTGGCAACCAAAACAGCGGGTCATAACCAAAGCCACCATCACCATACGGCGTGTCTAAAATCTCGCCGTGCCATAAACCTTGGGCGATAATCGGTAGCGGGTCATCGGCATGACGCACCATGGCCAATACGCAAACAAACACGCCTTTAATGAGGGTGTCTGGCTTGGCTGCACGAATAGGCTGCAAGTCAGCGATAAGCTTGGCGTTGTTTTTGGCGTCATTGCCATGCTCGCCGGCATAGCGGGCAGAGTAGATACCGGGCGCGTTGCCCAATACGGGTACACAAAGCCCTGAATCATCCGCAATCGCCGGCAGGCCACTTGCTCGGCTGGCATGCCGTGCTTTGATAATGGCATTCTCAACGAAGCTCAAACCGTCTTCGATGGCATCAGCGATATCAAGCTGACCTTGCGGGACAATCGTCACAGCCAAATCTGCCGCTGCAAATAAGCGTTTAAACTCCGCAAGTTTGCCTTTATTATTACTGGCAAGCACCCATTGATTGGCGAGCTTTGTTTGCGTTAAATGCTCTTGTGGAGTAAGGTTTGCGCTGCTGGCTTGCGTCATATTTTTTGTCCGTCATTGATTCGCTAATACTGCTATATTCTAGGCTAGCATGAGCTAAATTACCAATTAGCATAACGAATCGTTGATTCATAACATTTGGTAACTGATATTTGTCACCACTCTTGCTATAATAGGCGACAAGCTACAGTGAATTATATCTTATAGCTTGTGAACTTTTAATTAATAATTCTTATAAATATTTATCATGGTTTTTGCCCATTATATATTTATAATTACATTAACTAATAAGTGATGCGCGCTTAAGATAATTTTAGCATGCAAGCCTTTTAGGTTTACCGCAATATGTTTAGCATATTGAGTAATGACTTTCACTAACAATAAACTAAGCCAATTTAGTCCAATAATTTATAGCGTTGATTTAAGCTATACCTAATACTAATGGCTAAACCAGCAAGGATAAAATAACTATGTCAAATATTACTTTACCAGACCTACCTTATGCAAAAGACGCGCTCGAGCCACATATCAGTGCTGAGACGCTAGAATACCATCATGACAAGCATCATGCTGCTTATGTAAACAAGCTAAATGAATTGCTACCGGGTTCTGGTCTAGAAGACAAAACATTGCCAGAAATCATCGTAGCGACTGCGAAAGATGACAGCAAAAAAACCATGTTTAACCAAGCAGCGCAAGTATGGAACCATACGTTCTATTGGAACTGCATGACGCCTGACAATGGTGGCGGCGAACCTACTGGTGATTTGAAAGCGAAAATCGAAGAAGATTTTGGTAGCTATGACAAGTTCCGTGAAGAGTTCAAAAACGCAGCATTGACTCAGTTCGGTTCAGGTTGGGCATGGCTAGTGGCTGATAAAGTCGGTGGCAAATTGTCTATCGCCAAAACAGCTAACGCTGATACGCCACTTGCACATGACCAAGTAGCGGTATTGACTTGTGACGTATGGGAACATGCGTACTACATCGATTATCGTAACCGTCGTCCTGACTATGTTGACACCTTCCTAGACAAGCTAGTGAACTGGGACTACGCCAATGCGAAATATAAAGGTCAAGATGCTGGTGTTGAAGAGTAATCTTTAACTTTTAAGCATTTGATTAATAAAAAAGGACGCTGAGAGGCGTCCTTTTTTTTGATTTAAATTTCAGATGGTTTCACTTGTCCCAAAATTTATAGTTTAGTAAGCTCTCAAGCTCATCGGTTTTGTTATTGATGATAGCTGCGGTTTCAGATTTAACTATACCTTTCTTAACCATCTTTTTTATATTATTTTTAGTTTTCTTTCGTTCATCAAATCTTTGTCTGTTAAGCTTCACTCCATTTATATAAATTTTAGAAATAAAATTTAAGATATCTTCATATTCTATACAGAAATTAATAAATCCCCTTACTGACTCAGTTATATCCTGCCATTTAGAGCTCTCATCAGCGATCTTGTCAAAATCACAAGGTTTAATGATGTTATTTTTTGGTATACCACATTCTTTGATTTCACTGTTAATATATACTTTACGAGCTAATTCAGAGCAGTAAGAAAACTTTTTTGCTGGCTTAGCTGAAGGTAATATTGCATATGGCTGTTCTAAATAGTAAATACATGTTTGATTAAGTCTTTCAAATTCTGTTTCTTTTAAGCTTTTCAAACGTATAACTCGCCAATTATCTTCGACATTTTTGATTATTTCTGAGATTAATCTCAATGAAACACCTATTTCTGGCATAGCATCAATACATATGAATTCAGCTTGAATCACTGCAATATGACTTGAACGCGCTTTTTGATAGATACTCTTTTGTAGTTTGACTAGTGTCTTAGATGATGTTGAAGTACCTGTTACAAGTATTAAATCTCCAGGTTGTAACTGATGTTCAAAACCTTTTAATTTATCTAAGAATTCATTATTCTCGCCACGCACTAATTGTCTATATATAGATAAGTGCTCCTTTTGTATACCAGCATGTCGACCTGCAATATTTAAGAAATCATCAGGCATATTTTTGTAATATTCAATTACATTATTTGAAGAACCTTCAGCGTTCATTTCTTTGAATACATCAGCAGTTGCTTGCATCGATATTAGATGTCGGATATCTATCATAGATGGTTCTCATAAGTTTTTGTAGGGTGCGTTCCACGCACTGTTTTAAAGGTTATTGGTGCGTGGAACGCACCCTACGTGGATCAATATTATCTCACAATACCTCAAACTCAAACTGACCCAACGCTTCTCTCAGCATCGCAATATTATAATAAGCATGGGCATTGACGGTATTTTGGAAGAAAATATATAACGTATCAAAATGCTGACGCTGATTGGCAATCGCTTGCGCCCAATCCTGCATTTCAGCCTCAGAGTAGCGATAATCATGTCGATCGCTAGCACTCATCGCATCCCACCAATTTAGATTATTACCATGCATGCGCAAATAGCCCGTACGCTCGGTAAATATTAGCCGTGACGGCGGTAGACCACTGACCTTGGGATAGTCAACGCTACACCAAATCAAACCTTGCTCGATAAAGCTATCGACCACTTGCGGCGTGTGCCAGCCATTATGACGAAGCTCAACGGCTAGTGGATAGTCTTTAAACCAACTCACAAGATTTGCTAAATAAAGACGATGCTCGCGACTACGATCAAAGCCATGTGGGAATTGCAGTAGTAGTGGCGCGAGCGCATTGGCTTCGATAAGGGGCGTGAGCGCAGTAATAAAAGCTTGCGCATGCTCGCTTGTGCCTTTACGCGCATGAGTAAAGTCTTGATGCAGCTTGACGGCAAATTTCAACTCACTGTCTGCTTGCATATAGGCTTTATCAACCATACCGGCAAAGGCTTTTTGTCCGATGGGCGCGTAAAAAGTGCTATTAATCTCAACCGCGCCATATTGCTTGGCATATTCGCGTAAGAAGTCGGTTTTTTTGGTGCCAGTTGGGTACAGCGTACCAAGCAGATCGGTATCGCTATAGCCGCCAGTGCCAAGGTAAATACGCTGAGTAGGGGTACTATCCATGTTGACCACCCTTTATCGTTTTTAATGTTTATTGATACGCTTATTTTTTACGTGACCATAGCCATTCAATGAGTGCCAATAAGGCGTTGGTGTTCTTATTAGCGCTTAACTCACGACTATTTAATTCACGATTAAGCGCTGCACGTCCGTCATTAAATAGCGATTGCGCATAGCGGGTCGCTTGCTCGACGCCCATCAGTTTCACATAGGTAGATTTGTCTAACTTTTCATCGCTGCCCGCAGGTTTGCCGAGGGTATCGGTGCTGGTAGTCACATCTAAGATATCGTCTTGGACTTGAAAAGCCAGACCAATATGCTGCGCGCAATCTTGTAGGGCAATACGCTGTGGCGCCGTCGCTCCTGCACAGATACCGCCCATTAACATCGCCGCTTCAATCAACGCACCAGTTTTGTCACGGTGGATGGCTTCCAACTCGTTCTGTGAAATGTTGGCGCTGGCTTCAGCATTCAGGTCGAGCATTTGCCCAGAAACCATGCGTCTGGCACGCGGCGCGAATATCGCGATAAGCTTGCTTGCGATAGCAGAGTCATACGGCGCAAAAGTTGGCAGCTCTGCGGTTAGTACTTCAAAAGCAAGTGTTTGTAGCACGTCACCGGCGAGTAGGGCGGTCGATTCTGCAAAGACGATATGGGCAGTTGGCTGACCACGGCGCAGCTCATCATCGTCCATACAGGGCAAGTCATCATGCACCAGTGAATAGGTATGCAACAGCTCTACCGCCAATGCTGCACGGCGCGCCATATCGTAATCGGAGTCGTTTTCTAGTAGTGATTCTAAGTCGCTATTTTGCTGAATTTGCTTAGCTTCTTTATCAGTGCTTTTATCGACATATTCATCAGCCCTATTAACGTCGTCATTCGCATTGCTTTGATTGACACTGTCAAAGGCGCTGGCGACCAATAACGGCCGTACCAATTTACCCTGACCGGTCATCACATAACGGCAGGCATCAAGCAGCGGACTTGGCAGCTCAGCGTAAGCAAATAGCATCTCGATATCTTGCGCCAGTTGCGCGCGCACGGCGCTATGAAATTGCTCAGTATTATTATTAAAGTTCGCAAAAGGCACCGTTGTTGAAACAGTGTTTGAAGCCGTTGTTGAAGACATAGGGCTTGGCATAGAAGTAGAAGCAGGGGAAACAGTCATAATCCAACCATTAATCAGGTGAATAATAAAAATAGTGCTAGTGTAGCATGATAGATTATATTCCTTATGCTACGAGTATTATCAATGACGCATTTTTGGCGGTTTAATGTTAAAAACTGGTGTAAAAAAGCCCGTTGAATAGGCGTAATAATGCAACAAACCCTTGTTACCTATTATTGATTTAACTTGGCGGTTAGATGTGTTTTGATAATAAAGGCTAATTCCTATCTTAAATCTCAGTATACAGGCGGACACCTAAAGCACCTTGGCCGCAAGGTAAAGGGTTGGTGTCGACTTAAGAGTGACTTGCGAGTATGGTATTAGCTTGTGACAGTCGGGGGCATAATCCCCTACACTAATTGGCGTGAAAATGGTCTGGCACTTAGCACATAGGTTTTTAGCCTGATTTAAGTGACTCATCATCTCAATGTTCAGTCAGTGTTTATAACATCAGTACCGGTAACAAACGTATATAAATGAAGCGCCGTATTCATATTTGCTATTACCTGATAGCTTTGTAAAAAATGAATACAAACATGAGCGCTGGATAATAAAGACATCTGCACTGCTCATATACTGACTTTTAAAGCAGTATGTTGGCAGTGTTATTACTCGTTTTACTAACAATAACTGACTATGACCTTTAATTTTAAAGCTTTTAATTTTAAAACGTAGCTTTCGTTATATAGCAAGGAGTTTCAAATGGTATACCAAGGAAATCGCATTACGGTGACAATGCTAGAGGATGGCATCGCCAACATGCAATACAACGCCGAAAATGAGAGCGTGAACAAGTTTGATGCTGAAACCAATAAGCAATTTGCTGAAGTTGTGACAGCGCTAGAAAAAGCGGATGACGTGAAAGGCTTAATCGTCACCTCAAGCAAAGGCGTATTTATCGCTGGGGCGGACATCACAGAATTCGTCGGTTCATTTAAGAATCCAGAAAACGAAATCAAAGATTGGGTCGTTAATATCAATGACGCTTTCAACCGCTTTGAAGACCTGCCATTTCCAAAAGTAGCGGCCATCAATGGCGCAGCGCTTGGCGGTGGTTGTGAGATGACCTTGGTTTGTGAATACCGTGTCATGAGCGACAAAGCCATTATCGGTCTACCAGAAACCCAATTGGGTATCTTCCCAGGTTTTGGTGGTACGGTGCGTAGTACGCGTGTGATTGGTATCGACAATGCGCTTGAATTGATCGCCACTGGTACGCCAAAAAAACCACTTGATGCGCTAAAATTAGGCCTAGTCGATGCGACTGTTCCTGCCGATGACTTGCAAGATGCCGCCATTGACCTAGTCAAAAAATGTATCTCAGGTGAGCTTGATTGGCAAGCGAAGCGTGAAGAGAAGCTGAATCCTGTAAAGCTAAACCAGCTTGAGCAAGCGATGGCGTTTAACAGTGCCAAAGGTATGATCTTTGCCAAAGCCAATCCTAAGCAGTACCCAGCGCCAGCAATCGCTATCGAAACGATTGAGAAGCACGTCAATTTGCCACGTGATAAAGCAATCGAAGTCGAAGCCACTGGTTTTGCCAAAGCGGCGAAAACTCCACAAGCAGAAAGCTTGGTCGGTCTGTTCTTAAACGATCAATTGGTGAAAAAACTTGCCAAGCAGCACAGCAAAAAAGCACATGAAATTACTGAAGCGGCCGTACTAGGCGCAGGTATCATGGGCGGCGGTATCGCGTATCAGGCAGCCAGCAAGGGCTTGCCAATCATCATGAAAGATATCAAGTCTGAGCAATTAGACCTTGGTATGGGCGAAGCCAGCAAGCTACTTGGCAAAATGGTCGAACGTGGCAAAATGACCCCAGCAAAAATGGGCGAAACGCTAAGCCGTATCCGTCCGACTTTGAATTATGGTGATTTTGCAGAGACTGATATCGTTATCGAAGCAGTCGTAGAAAATCCAAACGTCAAGCGTGCGGTACTTAAAGAAGTTGAAGGTCTGGTAAAAGACGATTGTATCCTAGCGTCAAACACCTCGACGATTTCTATTACTTATTTAGCAGAAGCACTTGCGCGTCCGGAGAACTTCGTCGGCATGCATTTCTTTAACCCAGTACACCGTATGCCACTCGTTGAAGTGATCCGCGGTGAGAAATCATCAGAAGAAGCGATTGCAACCACCGTTGCATTAGCGTCTAAAATGGGTAAAGTGCCTGTTGTCGTGAACGACTGCCCAGGTTTCTTGGTCAACCGTGTGTTGTTTCCATACTTTGGTGCTTTTGACTTGCTGCTTAAGCAAGGTGCGGATTTTGCTCATGTCGATAAAGTCATGGAAAAATTCGGCTGGCCAATGGGTCCTGCTTATCTAATCGACGTGGTTGGTTTAGATACGGGCGTACACGGCGCAGAAGTGATGGCAGAAGGTTTCCCTGACCGCATGAAGCCTGATTATAAAGGCGCGATTGAGCATTTATATGAAAACAATCGTTTAGGTCAGAAAAACGGCGTTGGTTTCTATAAGTATGAGACTGACAAACGCGGTAAGCCAAAGAAAGTGGCGGATGAAGCGACTTATGAGCTACTAAAAACCACAACGGATAGCGATAAGCAAACCTTCGATGATCAAACCATCATCGACCGCACTATGCTGGCGTTCTGTAATGAAACCGTACGTTGCCTAGAAGACAACATCGTCAGCACACCATCTGAAGCCGATATGGCGATGATTATGGGCGTTGGTTTCCCGCCGTTCCGTGGTGGCCCTTGCCGTTATATCGACCAAATGGGTCTAGATAACTATTTGGCGCTATGCGAAAAATATGCGCACCTTGGCAAAGCCTATGAAGCGCCGCAGAAGATTCGCGATATGGCAGCCGCAGGCGAGACTTTTTACGCCACTGCGTAATGGTCGGTCATTACTAGGATGAAGTGCTGTACCCATGCTTGATAAGGTTATTGATGGTTTATTTATTATCAATAATCTTTTACATCAAATATGACGAGCATTATGGTATTGCCACTGACAATAAAAATTGAAAAGGAAGATAGTATGACAACTTTAAGTCCAAAAGACGTGGTCATCGTAGATGGCGTACGCTCAGCAATGGGTAAATCTAAAAACGGTATGTTCCGCCACGTTCGCGCTGATAGCATTTCTGCTGAATTGGTCCGTGCCTTAGTTGAGCGTAACGACTTTAACCCACGTGATGTTGAAGACATCATCTGGGGCTGTGTGAACCAGACTTTAGAGCAAGGTTTAAACATCGGTCGTAATATCGGCTTGCTAGCTGATATTCCAAAGACTGCGGGCGGCCAAACGGTGAACCGTCTATGCGGCTCATCTATGCAGGCGCTTCATACAGCTGCGGCGCAAATTATGACCAACCAAGGTGAGGTTTTCATCATCGGTGGTGTTGAGCATATGGGTCACGTTGGTATGATGCATGGCGTTGACTTAAACCCTGAAGCTTCAAAGCACTATGCAAAAGCGTCAAACATGATGGGCTTGACCGCTGAAATGCTGGGCCGTATGAATAACGTCACTCGTGAAGAGCAAGACGCCTTTGGTCTTGAGTCGCATCGCCGTGCATGGGCTGCCACCACAGAAGGTCGTTTTGACAATGAAATCATCGGTATCGAAGGTCATGATGCCGCCGGTCGTTTGCAACTATGTACTGTTGACGAAGTGATTCGCCCAGATGCGACGATGGAGCAAATGCAAAAGCTACGTCCAGCCTTTGATCCAAAAGGCGGTACGGTCACTGCGGCAACTTCATCAGCTCTATCTGACGGTGCGTCAGCGATGCTGGTCATGAGCGCGCAAAAAGCCAAAGATTTGGGTCTAAAACCACGTGCGCGTATTCGCAGCATGGCAGTTGCTGGTTGTGATGCGGCTATAATGGGTTATGGTCCAGTTCCTGCGACCCAAAAAGCCCTAAAACGCGCTGGCATGAGCATCGATGATATGCAAACCATCGAGCTTAACGAAGCGTTTGCAGCTCAAGCACTATCGGTACTTAAAGCCTTGAACTTGACCGACAAGCAAGACATCATCAACGTCAATGGTGGCGCAATTGCCCTAGGTCATCCACTCGGTTGTTCAGGCGCGCGTATCACAGTTACTTTGCTAAACGCCATGGAGCAAATGGATACTGAAATCGGTCTTGCCACTATGTGTATCGGCCTAGGTCAAGGTATCGCGACTGTGATTGAGCGTGTTTAATTTTCACCTAATGTCTAGTTATCAATAAAGCTGATATTTGTTTATTAGTTTGACCTTCGTCTTGTATAATGGGTGCCTCTAACGCTATGTTAGGGGCATTTTTTTTGTGCTTATAAAGAATAAAACCTTACCAGTAGTAAGTGCTAACGGCAAAAAGGTGTTCTTGGCAATGAGATTAAGAAGGGTTAGATGGATGGTATTAAATTATGTTGAATAAAGCGCTCACTAGCATAAAGCTTAAGCTAGTCTTCTTCCCTTTTTTATGGTCAAGTCTGTCAACTATCTTGCTTTATTGTGTAATACGCTGGATGTTAGACATTCACCTAAATATTTGGCCATTAAAGGACACTTTCTGGGACGGAATAATTGCGCTAATACTAAGCAGCGCTATCGTCTTTGCCTACATGAGACCCAAAATAAAGCTATTGCGTTTTAAATTATTTGAAGAGAAGAGCTCAAATGTATTTTATTTTATGATGATACTGTCTTTATTTCCTACAATAGTTACGAGTCAAGCCTATTTATCTAAAGTGTCTTACGATACGATCGAAGTGAGCCATGTCGAGAAGGTTCGACGCTATCCAAAACAAACTTATTTTCAGATAACTACCTTTCCTGTTAGTAAGCAAGAAGTTAAGTTTAGTATAGATACGAGAGTACCTAGCAAGTCTAAGACTATCTTAAGAGTATATTTATATATAGCACTACCTTTTTTAGCTAGTGAAAATATTTGGCTGGGAGAACGATTCACAACAGATATTGACAACAATCTTCCAGAACAAGACCAGCATCAGCAAATCAATGCTTTTATCAACTCCAAAATTCCTGAATACATAAATTCGGACTTATCATCAATTGATTATTTTGAAAAATTAAAAAACTCAGACCTTCAAGCTAGTTACTTACAAGCTATCAAGTCAACGTGTCAACAAGTTGAATGTGAGCCTTTAATATTGGTTGCTAGAGCTGGCACACTCTCAGAGGCTGCTACTAAAGAGCTGATAAAAGCTATTAGATTTTTGATAATTGGTATGGCTATTTGCTTGGCAATGATTTTACGGGCTGAAGTTGATAAAACGTTCTTAAAAAATATGAAGAAAAAATCATATTGAGCATCGCCTATTTAGGGTGTTATTTAATCTAAACAAGTGGTAATGGTACATGCGAGATAATAACAAGCAAAGCCAGTACAGGTATAAGGATAAAAACAGAAGCAGAAACAAAAAGAGAGTAAGCAAAAGCGCCAAGCAAAAGCGAACACAAAGCCTAAGTGCTAAAGACTCGATCAAGCTAAAACTAAAGCAAGTATTCTTGCCATATTTAGGTCTTAGTATCCTGACCATTTTGCTTTTTGGGGCTTTACGTTGGTTGCTTGATATTTATCTAGATGTTCTACCTTTAAAGGAAGACTACTGGGATTTTGGTATTCCGCTCCTTTTATCTGTTTCAGTCGTTAGTATTTGGATGTGGCCGAGGTACGAGCTTTTGACCTTAAAGTGGGTTAAGCGTAGTAGTTCAGGCTACTTTTTTATAACGATGGTTTTAGCATTAGTGATACCGCTCGTTCTCAGCCAAAACTATTTGTCCAAAGCAGCTTACGAGGTCATTGAAGTAGATAGCCTGAGTGATATTCGTTACTATCCAAAACAAAAGTACTTCAGAGTGGATAATTTTGAGCCACTCAAATTAGAGAGCGTTTCTTATATAGAAACACAAGTAGTCAGTGGACGATATTTTGACTCAAAACTGCATATTGATTATTACATTGCCACGCCATTTACCGCCGCTGATAATATTTGGCTAGGTACTAGCTACCACACGAAATACGATAATCGTGCAGACCAAAGTATTAAAGACAGTCAATACTCAGCGTTTATTAACGATTCGCGCCATAAGTACGAAGCCAAAGACTTCTCTACTATCAGCTACTTTGAGAAACTTAAATCATCAAATCAGAGAAGTGGTTACTTACATACGATTTCTACAGCTAATAGGCAGTCTAGTTTGCCACCCTTAATATTGAAGCCAGAAACCGGATTACTTGCTGATAACTTAGATCGTAATTTTGTTTGGGGGTTTGGTTCATTTTTTATTGGTATGGTGCTGTGCTTGTTGCTCGTTCTCGCAGCAGAGTTTGACAGTCAAGAAAAGAAAGGTACACAAAAACATATACAAAAACAAAAGCCTGTAAAAAAACGAGCACCAGTAAGTGATGTATCAAAAAGCCTAGTAGTTTGGTTTAGAAGTAATAAAGAGCGACCTGCGACCTTGGTGTTAATACTGACCTGTATAGGTACATTTATACTGACCGTATTCATGGGTATGGATATCATTGACCCTTTATCTAGACAGGTAAATAGTGTAGGTGGGCTCACGATGGACGCGCTGCAAGCTGGTAAGTATTGGCGGGTAGTGACATCGCTTTTCGTACATGTAGGAATTATGCATTTAGTAATGAGTCTGGGGATGCTTTTTGCGACAGGTTATATTTTGGAAAAAGTATTGGGTTCTTTACGTTTTTCGATGGCCTTTTTTATATGTGGTATTTTCGCTAATGTTTTAGGGGAACTATATTTTGATATGGACATGGCAGGTGTCTGGGGTGCTACATTTGGCTTGTTTGGTATCGCGATACCGTTGGTGGCCTTTAAGGTTTTTAATAAAAAATATCGAGAGCTATTCGGCGGTACTATCGCTGCGATATTAATCATTACTTTAAACAGCATGTTTTTTGCATTTATAAACACGCTCATTTATATGGTGTATTATCTTTTAACCTTGTGTTTTGGTATTGTTTTCGGTGTGGTCATGGTCATGACTCAAAAACAGTCTTTATTACGTAATGCTAGACGCCACAATCTATAGTAGTGGGCTGCTTATCATTAAAAGACTAACCCATTTAAAGTTTCATGCTCAGATTAAGGATACGCCCTAGCTAAATAGTATGAATCAAGCATAGTATCCTGTTCATAATTGTTAATAAGATTTATCTTCATTGACCCGCTTAGCAAACTATGACTAAATAAGAATAAGAAGAATAACGAAAACACCCATGATAAATCTAACATAGCCTTTAATAATAAGGTCAGTCGTACAAGGAGTGTACTATGTCTACCATGATTACCGATCGCACTTATCGTATCGCCCGCGAAAATACCCAAGCGATGATTATCGATATCCAAGAACGCTTGACGCCACACATCTATGACCACGAAAGTATCATTAAAAAAACAGTCACTCTGATTAAGGGTTTGCAAGCGCTCGATATTCCTATCATGCTCAATGAGCAGTATAAAAAAGGACTTGGCGATACGTTGCCTGAAATACGCGATATACTAGAAGGTGACAATGCCAAAAGTTTTGAGAAAGTGACGTTTAGCGCCTGCGATAACGATGATTCGTGGCATTATTTGGCCCAGCAAAATCGTAGTATCGTTTTATTATTTGGGGTAGAGGCGCATGTCTGCGTGATGCAAACGGCGCTTGATTTACTCGATAATGGCATGCAGCCCGTTATCATTGGTGATGCGGTCGGCTCACGCTTTCCTTATGATAAGAAGCAAGCGATTCGCCGTATTCGCCGCGCTGGTGGTGTGATTAGCACGGTAGAGTCCATTTTGTTTGAATTATGCCGCAGCAGTAAAGACCCAGCGTTTAAAACTATTAGCAATTTGATTAAGTAGCCTAATTAAGCCTCATGCTTAAGCAAATTTAATTATTAAAAATAGTTTCTTAATAATTCTTAAAAATAAAATAGCGCCAATACTATCGGCGCTATTTTTTATCGAAAAATTATATCGATGCAGGTTGTTCACGGTTTTTATAACCGCTATAAATGCCGCGGTGCTTAAATATTTACTATAATATCTGCCCTTGCGTATAAAGACAGCGCTCAAATTTATCAGTTATTTAGAGAGAATCATGACGTCATCCTATTCTAATAGTGTCAACCATACACCGTTGACCGACCCTGCGACTGCTGCAAATATTGATATTGACGATGTAACGCATTTTTTATTAGAGTTGGATGCGCTAAAACGGGTCAATCGGCGCAGTTATGTGACGAAAACAAATCGGTTGGAGAATTCTGCCGAGCACTCTTGGCATTTGGCGATGGCTTGTTGGTCAATTGCTGAACAGTTTGAGATTGATGTTAATCATGAAAAATTGCTGAAGATGGCATTAATACATGACTTGGGTGAAGTTGATGCCGGTGATACATTTTTATTTGCCAATAGTAGAGCTGACGCTCACGCTGGAGAGCGCGAGGGCATCGCTCGATTGCAAGCCGAGCGCGGCAATGGTATCAAAAACTTAAGTGAGATTTGGGAAGCGCAAGAAACGGGCAGGAGCAAAGAGGCTGAGCTGTTAAGAGTGGTTGATCGAATTTTGCCATTTTTGTTAAATTTAAATACTGGCGGGAAAACATGGAGTGATCATGAGGTGACACGTTCGCAAGTGACTGGCGTCCTAGGGTTTATTAAAGACAGCTTTCCGAGTATTCATCAATGGCTATTGGAACAGGTTGAGTATGCGACCGAGCAAGGCTGGCTGATTGATAGATAAGGGGTTAAAAGGTTTTTTTGTCTGTCAGCTGTTTACAAATTACTCATTATCTTCCTGCACTAAAGCCTTTATATTGGGGGCAATCACGCAAAGAGACGGTCACATGAAAATAGCTGGTACTTATAAAACATTCGCGAAATCACTGGTTTTTATTGGCCTACTAAGTTTAGCGCAATTGGCGCAGGCGACCGAGTCTGTTGGTAATGGCGATAAATTGGCCTATGATGCCAAAAAACAGATAGGTGTGACCACCAGCTATGACCCTACCTATCGTCAGCTGGATTTTCCGCGTGGCGATGTACCGATAGAAACCGGCGTTTGTACCGATGTTGTCGTACGGGCTTACCGCCTGCAAAATATCGATTTACAGCAATTGGTCAATCACGATATGAAGTCCAATTGGTCGGCCTATCCAAAGACGTGGGGACTAAAATCAACCGATAAAAATATCGATCACCGCCGTGTGCCAAATCTTGAGGTGTTTTTTGCCCGTCATGGTCAAACATTATCTACCACTGATAAATCTAGCTTTCAAGCCGATGATATAGTGACGTGGCGGCTGCCGAACGGCAATTTACCGCATATGGGCATCGTTTCTAATAAAGTCGCCGCTGATGGCTCGCCGTTGATTATTCATAATATCGGACGCGGAACGCAAGAAGAAAACATCTTATTTGCGTATCCTATTCACAAGCATTTTCGGTATTAGGTTGAATACGCCTAATAAAAAACCCAGCTAAGCTGAGTGGCTTAACTAGGGCGTGTCCTCAATTCATCTTGCAATGAA
>NZ_JADGFW010000035.1:0-2001 GCF_016613355.1 Psychrobacter sp. M9-54-1
CAACTAAGCACAAACAACAAGACCTTGCTCAAATGCCCAATCAGGTATGCCAACAGGTTGAGCTTCTAGAACACGTATTAAAGGAATGACATTACTAGGCTCTTTATCTACATCTCTAAGAATACTAATATCTATATCATATTCTTTTAATTGCTTGCGGTAACGGTAGAAAGTAGGACGTGACAATATTTGTCTTAAATCATCACCATTGTACCAAGCAGCATAGGCAAGCCTAACACGAGGTGGCAAAGTAACTAAAACATCATTAGAAAGTGAAAAGTTATTACTCATCTCTAAACCTTTAAGTGAGTTTAAGAGTAACATTTTAGCAGTTTCTGGAGTCCAGTTAGCAGCTATATGTAACCCCATTTCACGCAAGGCATTAGATTTTATAGTCATCTCTACACGCAAGGCTCTCTCTGCGTATTCAAGCATTTGAGGTGTACGAAGTGCATCAGGAAAATTACTATTTTTACTATTAATCTCCTCTCCTTTGGAGTAACACTTTAAGAACCAACGCTTTGAACCTTTACCCCAGTACAGAGTGCTACCTTTGAATTGACCAGTACCACGATGTTTAAGCCTTACTTTTTGTTCTGCTGAGCGTATCCAAGATAAAACCTCAAATCTATTAGCGAGTAACCAAGACTCATTAATATCAACTCTAGATACTGTAAACATTCCTTCTTTAATGGCTCTAATCTGATCAACAGACGGCGTTAATGATAATTCCTTGATAGTACATAGTTTAGAAAAGAAAGCCCAACAGAGAGCTTTTAAATCATTAGTACCAAATAAGTTATGACCTTGAAGCCATTTAGCAGGGTTGCCTGATATTTCTAACTGATTATCGGAAATCGATCGAATTACAATATTAGAGTCATGTGAACCAGCAACAGGAAGCCATGACAAGGCTGTCCACTCTATTTCATTATCTTTAGAGATTTTAACGACCGAACCATTAGAAATAATACCAACGTGGTCACAAGATATTTTCATTGTTACCCAATCATGCATCTTTGAATTCCTCTTTGAGAACATCGAGGAAGTCTTGTTGAGTATTCATAAGAATTTTGCGTAAATGTTGAGATGGGTCTTTTTTATCATTGACCAAACGAATAGCATCTCTAATCTCAATCATGTGAGGACGCATTGCTTCTAAATACTCATAGACTAGGGTTGTCTTAGGGATACCTTGTAACTCTGCTAATTCAGTTAATAGCTGATTCATATCATCATCAACGGTTAAGTTAATACGTGTTTTTTTGCTTGGCATATTAGTTCCTTATAGACCGACATCATCTAGTATTTCAATACCTATGACACCCGCAGCTATTAAGCCTCTAAGGAATGATTTAGTCATTTGTGCATTATCTGCCTTGGTTAACTCTACTCTATCGGTATCAACCGTAAGCATTTCTAACCAGTCTGTATTAATGTCAGAATTAATATCTCTAATTGCGTATTTAGCTTGCTCTGATTTATACATATCAATATCCTATAAGGAGTAACGTTTCAAAAGCTAATGTAACTCTATGAAGTGATGAAGTCAAGGAGTAAGTGAGACAAAAGGGACGGGGTAAAGAAAAGGCTCAAAGGGGCTTATCTCGTCAGTTCTAGGAGTGGTTTGGAGTCTGTTAGTTATCAAATTGAGACAAAAGGGACGTATTACTAAGCTCGTCCCTCTTTGTGCGTGTGTGCATTCCGAGTCGTGGAGTCGGTACACCACACGCACAAATATTTATCGTTTATTTTTCAGCATTTGACTTGGGTAGTTTCCAAGTCGTAAGTGCGCACTTAATGGACTTATTGACAGTTTCTAGATGGTTTTAATGCCTTAACGCTAGTCAATAACGAGGAGATGTTATTGACCGCTACAGGCTAATAATTGAGGGGTCTCTATCGTCATTTATCAAAAGACTGTTAACTGGAGGTGAAAGAACTACAGACAAAAAAAAGCCCCGCTTAGTTGCTAGATCTAAGCACAAACAACAAGACCTT
>NZ_JADGFW010000036.1:0-6373 GCF_016613355.1 Psychrobacter sp. M9-54-1
CTTGGCCTTTGCCATGGGTATTTCCTCTTTATTGATGAATCTTTAACAATCAAAGATCGGTAAATAGCTGTTTGACGGCTTATGATGCGTAATAACCATCAAACCGTTGACGCTATGGTTTAGCTACTAAAATGAATGTATTCAAGATGCTTACTAGCTTAATCACATGTTTATATATGGGCATTATACTTGTTTTTCAATCGCTTGCATATTGTGCTAGTTGCTTGCGCGCATTGACAAAACAGCTTTTTATAGATATTGCTAAAAATTAGATTTATAAACCTACTGACAGCACTAAAAGGCAACACCTTAGTGTCACCTTTAAATGATTAACTGCCACACTCTATTTATAATTTTCAATATTTTATAATTCGATATTGCTACAATATTTTGTAATATACATTGTCTTGTCGAAATGTGATGCTTTATCAAAATAGTAAAGCATATAGACAAGGCTTGAACAATAAATGGAGCTCATATTGAGAATTGAACTCAAGACCTCTCCCTTACCAAGGGAGTGCTCTACCGCTGAGCTATATGAGCATGCTTTTAAAAACTACAGTAGCCAACCTATGGGTTGTACTAAAAAAAATATCACGATACAGCTAATAACCGACTGTCGTGATGTTTGATAGTTGCTGCGAAGGTGCATATATGGAGCGGGTGGCGGGAATCGAACCCGCGTCATTAGCTTGGAAGGCTAAGGTGTTACCATTATACCACACCCGCATTTACTCTTATATTATTTGACTCTAATTAAGAGTCGTACAAGATAAAGAGTATGCTTGGCGCTAGGACATACTTAAAACAAATATGGTGGTGGGAGAAGGATTCGAACCTTCGAAGCTTTCGCGACAGATTTACAGTCTGTTGGGTTTGACCGCTCCCCAATCCCACCTAGATTGCTTGATATAAATCACTTCAATTGAAAGTAAATTCATAAAAAGCGACTTTGAAAGAGATGGTGCCGACTGCCGGGATCGAACTGGCGACCTACTGATTACAAGTCAGTTGCTCTACCAACTGAGCTAAGTCGGCTTGTTCTCTCAAAGTGGTGGCTATTCTATCAAATATTTTGCTAGACGCAAGCCCTTTTTCATTTTTTTTAGCTTTATTTTCATAAAAGCTGTCAAACACTTGATTGTATTGCTATTTTTTCTAACTTAAATTTGCCGCTATTTTTAAAGCTAAATTGATGAGACATCCTTTAAAGTATAAGCTGCCCGCCTTTATTGCATGGCTTTATAAAAATTGCATAGTTTTTTATGAAATTCATCATTTTTATAAGCGAGCAACTGCTTTATTTCTTTGAGAATGCCGTTTAGTTTATAAAGATAGAACTCTTACATGCTGCCTTTATTAAACAACCATAGCGCGAGGCCAATGATTAAAATAGCAATAAATACCCAGATAAACCAGCCACCACTCGGTTTTTTCTCGGCTTGTCCCGCATTGGCAGGATTATTAAGCGCTTGATCCATGGCATTATTACCTGTTGTACCAAGGTCGCGCGGCTGACCCAAATTGGCCGTGCCTGAAAACTGGGCGGTAGCGGCTTGCTTAGCGCGTAGGACATCAGGATCCGCTTCTTCTTGCAAGGTGGTCGTCGTGGTCTTATCATGCGCTGCCGCATCGGTGTCATATTGAGCTTGACGAACCGCGCTCGGTGCTGGTTCATCGACAACTGGTGTGCTAGTTGAAGTTGATGGTTCATTATTATCAGCTACTGACAATACCTCATCGATTCCAGTTTCTTTGATGACTGGCTCTTTGGCAATAGGTTCGTTGATTATAGGCTCGTTAATTACAGGCTCTGCAGCAACAGTTTCTTTAACGATGGGTTCTTGAATACTAGTTTCTTCAATTGTTGGCTTTTTATCTGCTGCTTCGCTAACGACTGGCGCTACAACGGCAGATTCGGCCGCGGCTGGTGTCGATTCAGTAGACGTAACAGCGTTCGTGCTTAATACTGGCTTATCCGACACAGCTGGAACAGCTTGTTCATTATCCAAGGCCACAGCAACAGGCGCAATTACCTGAAAGTTAAAACTTGCAAAGCCTAGCGTATCATTAGCATTAAGGCGCTGAGATTTATTGCCCTCAATCCGCTGCTCATTGACAAAAGTGCCGTTCGATGACTCTAAGTCCTTAACGTATAGCTCCCCATTTAACACGCTCAAAACAGCGTGATTGCGCGACACTTGCTTGCTGCCGAGTACCACGTCATTATCGCTACCGCGCCCAACAGACAGGCTGTCACTGACGCTCAAGGTCAGATCGCCTAACGCTTCGGTCAGGGCATTAAGTTGCCAAGTTGCATCCTCTGTCGTCACAGGTGTATGGGCATTTTCTGTATGGTTTGTCATGGTATCACTCCTTATTTTTATAAAATATTCAATGGCTATTTTTATCTAATAACTTTCTATAAATGGCTGTTCTTATACAATTATCTTCATACTGGCTAAAATTATTGTTGACATTATTTAGGTATAAAGCGAGGTTTTATAATACCGCCAAGCTTGTTGTAAGGAATACTCAGTACGGGCATACCGTATGCGTAGGGGCCGATAGCATAATGTTGATAACGAATATCGATCCCTTTATCAGTCAAGGTTACGTTCTCACTTAAGGTAAATGGCCAGTTTTTCTCATAGCTTACAGCATCTTCATCGACCGTTTTTACCCAATCTTTATAAGCATCATAAGCTAAAGCTTTAAATTTTGATTTTTTGTTGGGCTGTAGCATATCTGCTAACTGAATTTGTTTCTGAGTTTTTTGGTCAAATATCAAATACTCGCTATATGGCATACCATGAGCGCCACCAGTGAAGACATAAGAGTTTATTTCAAACAGCTCAAAATCATTCACATGACCCAAGTATTCAGGCGTCACCATTAAGCTATAAACAAAAATACTGTCTTTGGGTAAATCAGCAAACTGCGCGCTAACAAAACCGTCGATGGCAGCTTTGACCTCGGCTGGGCTACTCTGCTTGGTGATAGGCGCGGACTCCGTTGGCTTGCTATTTACCACTAAATTATCAATACGCGCATTGGCAAGCGTATTTATCCAAGCATGATTGGTCTTAAGGTATTTCACCTCAATATCTGGGCAATTATCACGCGCTGTGCATTTTTCCTGTATTTTTTTCGGCAACTCATATTCTAAATATTTGCTATTACTAATCAAGCTACTCGCCTGCGCTGATAGGCTTAACGCCCCAAGTAATAAGCCACTACTTAGCAACGTAAGCAGACGTCCCACGATGCGCTGAGATGGGAATGGTTGAGTAAATTTTGAGTTATTGTTATGAATGTCAGTTGTAGATTTCATATAGACTCTTTCACGTACAAATAAGGTTTATTGATATTCTACCGTAACTATTACGCCGTATTGTAGGCGCACTGTTTGTGTTTTTGAGTACTTAATGTTGAGGCGCGTGCTTATATTTGACTGCGACAAAATTTTTCGTAATAAAAAAGACACGATAGCGTGTCTTTTAAAATGTAAGTATAAAGATTAAAATTCCGATTTTAATGCTCGCGCGTATTGCTAAAAGTAATCTCAGGATAGCGGTCTTGCATCAGCTGCAAGTTCACCCGTGATGGCGCAAGATAAGTCAAATACCCGCCACCATCTATCGATAATTGGTCATGGGCTTTTTTCTTAAATTTCGCCAGTGCCACTTCATCATCACAATGAATCCAGCGTACCGTCGCAATCGATACCGGCTCAAAGATACATTGTACTTTGTACTCTTCTTTAAGACGATGGGCGACCACTTCAAACTGTAGCACACCGACTGCACCTAAGATTAAATCGTTATTAATCTGCGGCATAAAGACCTGCGTTGCACCCTCTTCGCTCAACTGCTGTAAACCTTTTTGCAGCGCTTTTGATTTAAGCGGGTCTTTTAGCACCACACGGCGGAACAATTCAGGAGCAAAGTGCGGAATGCCGGTAAAGTTTAATTCTTCGCCTTCGGTAAAGCTGTCGCCAATCGAAATCGTCCCGTGATTGTGCAAGCCAATGATATCACCAGGATAGGCTTCTTCTAACGCTTCGCGGTCGCCTGCTAAAAACGTCAAAGCATCGGCAATACGCACGTCTTTACCCAAGCGCACGTGCTTCATTTTCATGCCTTTTTCGTACTTGCCAGAGCACACGCGCAAAAAAGCAATACGGTCACGGTGACGCGGATCCATATTAGCCTGAATCTTAAACACAAAACCGCTAAATTCGGTTTCGGTTGCGGCGACTTCGCGCTCATTGGTCGGATGCGATTTTGGCGGCGGTGCATATTTAATCAAGGTATCAAGTACCATGTTGACGCCAAAGTTACCTAGCGCCGTCCCGAACAATACAGGCGTCATCTCACCTTTTAAAAACGCCTCGACTTCAAAGTCTTCGAGCGCCATTTGTACCAGCTCAAGCGACTCTTCAAAAGAATCAAACATCAGCTTGCCCAAGCGCTCACGGATATCAGGATAATCATAACCTTCGCGCGTCTCAGAGACGGTCATCTCGCCGCCATGACCCTTTTCATATAGGTAAGTTTTATTTTCGGTTAAATGATAAACCCCAACGAAATCTTGCCCCATACCAATCGGCCACGTGACCGGAATACATTTAATCTTTAATACTGCTTCAATTTCACTGAGTAGCTCAAGCGGCTCGCGAATCTGACGGTCAAGTTTATTGACGAATGAGATGATGGGCGTATCACGCATCCGGCAAACTTCCATCAGCTTGATGGTCCGTTCTTCGACACCTTTTGCGCCATCGACCATCATTAGCGCACTGTCTACCGCGGTCAGAGTACGATACGTATCTTCACTAAAGTCGGCGTGACCCGGGGTGTCTAGCAGGTTGACCATATGGTCTTTATAAGGAAACTGCATGACCGAGGTGGTGATAGAGATACCACGCTCCTGCTCCATACTCATCCAATCAGATGTCGCATGACGGTCAGTTTTGCGGCCTTTTACTTCACCAACCACCTGAATCGCCTGCCCCCATAGCAGTAACTTTTCGGTCATGGTGGTCTTACCCGCATCGGGATGCGAGATAATGGCAAAGGTGCGGCGTTTGGCGACTTCTTTGCTTAATTTCTTTGGATCTACGCTCATAATTTCGGCTTCAACGGTTGTGTGATTTAGAAATCACGCTAAATAAATAGGATAAATAATGGGCGTATTGTAGCGGATTTAGCGTTTGGTTGCAGAATTAGCGCATAAAAAACACTCTCTATTAACTAAGTAGAGAGTGCGGATATTTTTAAATTTTAAAAACCTTTAAGCGTTAGGCGCTCTTAGCTTTAATAATAACGCTTGATTTCTCTTTCTAAAAAGTCAGCGGCGACATCATTGACAATCGTACAATCGACCACACCGCGAAAACTGTTGGTATTTGGATTGCTACTGCCTTCGGCGATATAATCCGCTTCATAAATATCTTTACTATATTCAACCCCGTTGTACTGATAAGCCGGTTGGTCTTTATATTCAAAAAACATCACTTGCGCCGCTTGTTGCTTGTTATCTACGCCATAACCAACCTTGGTAGTTCTAGGCTTTCTATCATCACTAAAACGCGCTTCGGCTGCTTCAATCCATTTATCAAGCGACGAGTATCCTGTGTTGTCTTTTTCGTTAAAGGCTAAAAATGCGCGCTCGCTGCTGACAACGGGAATATAGCAAACCGAGCCAGCTGGAAACGCTAAATTGGTTGGCAGCTTAGAATAGTGATTTAAGGCCGTCATAATGCCGCGACTGTCGCTTAACGTAACGCCTGCATTATAACTATCCGCTTTCACATCTGATAAATCTAAGGTTTTATAAGTGGTTTGATAATTGAACTTGTTATTGCTGTTTTTTTCATAAATAGGTCGTTTGACCGTGCGCCCACTGACTTCAATATTTTTGTGTTCCAATCGTCCTTCGAACTTATCGGCTAGTACCGTTTTGTCTAAAGTATTTAAACTTTGATTGCTGTAGTTATTGACAAGATTTCTGGTTTTAATCTCATAATTACCGGTACGGTAGGTTTCATCGATGCGCGCAATCGCAGTCGCATTGGCTTTACTGTCATAGCTATCAGCAAATCTCGTTAGCGTTATATTATTGCTACTGCCTACGCCAAAAAACACGTCCTCTTCTTCGCAGCCGCTGAGCGCAAGTGCCATTAGAGAGACGATACTTGGTAATAAAATCCATTTATTTAGCGAGGCATTCATTAAACAATGTCCTTATGATTAGACGCTTTTTAGCTACTTTGGTTACTGTAATATGTTAGTAAAATACTTTTTGTGATTAGTTTACATTAATAGTATCGTTATTTATAACCCCAGTTCGGGATAAGCCACATTGTAAC
>NZ_JADGFW010000037.1:0-102409 GCF_016613355.1 Psychrobacter sp. M9-54-1
ATCCATTTACGGTAATTGTCAACACACCCTAGTAGAATAATGAGTTGTTAATCAATTTAACGACCTATGGAGTATTATTTTTAATAAAATAGGAGGTTGTTAGAGCTCGCGTCATTCTTATGGATTGAGTAATGCTAAAGCAGGATAGCTAAGGAGCTTGGTATGAATAATGAGCTAAAAGGGAGCGATTTAACCCGCGCGCTACTTAAACGAGGTTATAAGGGCGTATGGTGTGCGGTCGATGATGAAAGTGATGAGCAGGCGATAAAGGATCAATGTGGTAATGATTTTACTGCTTATATTGTGTCATTTAAAAATGGCTGCTTTTATTGTAGTGGCGGCATGTCATGGCTATGTGCGGTACCTATTAAGATAGTGGCGGTCACGCAAAAAGAGATGAAGATTTGAGCAGCGATATAAATAAAAAGCTATCCCTATTTAATAACCTCTAAATTAAGGGCAGTTCTTTTTTAGAGGTTATTTCTTTGAGGTTAAGCGTTTGGTGCATCAGGTTGCTGCATAGGGTCGGCGTCAGAAAAGGCTTTTAGCGTACGGCAATGGGCGTCAATTTGGACAATATTTGGATAAGGATTTAAGTCCACTTCAAAGCGCCGCGCCGAAGAAACTTGTGGGATCAAATAGCAATCTGCAAAGGTCGGGCTGTCGCCGTAGCAAAATTTCCCGCGAGTTTTGTCAGCGACCAAGCGTTTTTCTAACGCAGCAAAACCCTCACTTATCCAGCGATTACACCATTTTATGACCTCAGCCTCATCTACCGACAGCTCATTGCGTAAATATTGTAAAACACGGCGGTTATTAAGCGGATGAATATCACAACCAATCATTGCGCTTAACGCCCGTACTTGCATGCGCCCCGCAGCGTCTTTAGGCAATAATGGATTTTTAGGATAAACCTCTTCCAACCACTCTAAAATAGCCGGACTTTGAAATAACAGCAAATCATCGGCTTGTAAAACAGGCACCAATCCTTGAGGATTAAGTGCTAAAAATTCGTTTTTTAATTGTTCATCTTGCGCCAAATTAACCGCAATATAGTCATAATCTAAGCCTTTTAGGTTCATCGCGATACGCGTACGGTAAGACGTACTGCTGCGAAAATAGCCATAAAGTGTCATCATTATTTATTCCTTTTATTATGTTGTCTTGTTGGTTATATAAATGGGTATAATTATTGATAAAGTAAATAATTAATTGAGCAAAACATGCCCGTATCTGAAAACCTGACAGACAATCCTACTAGCAATAAAAACCAAGGTGGCGTGCAGTCACTTGAAATTGGATTGTCAGTATTAGACGTTCTAATCAATCACAACGAACCTATGATGCTAAAAGACATCGCTCAAGCTGTACAGATGCATCCGGCAAAGTGTCATCGCTACTTGGTCAGTCTTATTCGTAAAAATTATGCACGTAAGCTCAGTGATGGGCGTTATGGGCTTGGCGCTCGAGGAAATTCGCTTGGGCATGCGGACTTCAATCAACACAACCTATTAGAGCGCCTGACGCATGTGGCAACAGAGATTAAAGACACGGTAAACTGTGCGGTTCAAATTGCCAAATGGTTTAGCGAAGGTCCGATTATCATTCAATCGGTTGAGCCAGACAGCCCGATTAGTATCATCACTCGTATTGGCTCGCGTATGCCATTGACGACATCAGCGACAGGGCAGCTGTTTGCCAGTTATCAGCCAGAAACGATTATTAAGCCATTGGTTATCGCTGAATGGCAGACAAATGATAAAGACACTATCGTAGAGCAATGGCAGAATTTTAACCAGTTGCGCGCCAACATTCGTACCCAAGGCTATGCTACGGTCACTGGCGATATGTTAATGGGGATTAATGCCATTACCATTCCAGTGCTTGTGCCGCAACTAGAAATCAAAACCTCGACCACTAATCAGCCGCTTAGCAATAATCAGCTAACGGCTAATGACAAACCATCTGCTGAAAGCTTGCCATTAGAATATGCTATTACTATCATTGGTACCACCGAGCAGTTACCAATGAATGAGCAACATAACGTGGTTGAGCAGATACTAGCCATTGCACGACGCTATCAAATAGCCTAGTCAAAACTTGCTATTTAACTTAACTACTGAATAAAGTAAGTTTTAACTATTGCATAAATTGACGCTGTTACTCACCAACGGGTGCGACTTCTCTTGCTTCAGCGAGTTCTTCTGCATGTAAAAACTGCGTATGAACGGGCGCACGTTTGGTGCGCGACCATTCATCTAGCATCTCGTGTTTCATCTCTTCTGTAATCATCGAGACTTTTTCTTCTGAGGTACTATCATCGTAGGTAAGTTCCATACGATGCCCATTAGGATCAAAGAAATAGATAGAATGAAAAATACCGTGATTGGTCACGCCGACTACGTCGATACCATTTTCTTCTAAATGCTTTTTTGCCGCCATTAACGCATCGCGGTCTTTTACCTTCATGGCTAAGTGTTGCACCCAGTTTGGCGTATTGGGGTCAAAACCCATTTCAGGTTGATTGGGCACTTCAAAAAACGCCAAGACATTGCCATTACCGGCATCTAAAAATACATGCATATAAGGGTCAAAGGCTTTGGTCGAGGGGACATGGTCCTCAGCGAATGCTAAGATAAAATCCATATTGAGATATTTTTTATACCATTCAACGGTTTCTTTAGCATCCTTGCAGCGATAGGCCACGTGATGGATTTTTTCAATTTTAAAACTCATATCAAACTCCTTTTGATAAAGCGTCCAACTTAATTGGCTGCCAGCACTTCGCTAAACTAAGTGGTGATAATTGTCTAACAGCCTAAGTAATTTTTTTACGCTTGTCTGATTTGTAATTACTTTATGAAATAGGCCTATTTGTCAAAATCAAAGCTAAGCGCAGGCAGTACTTTACCGCGTACTTCACCGAAGCCAACACGAATGCCGTCTTTTTCGCTATAGCCTTTCATAATCACAGTATCGCCATCTTCGATAAAGCTGCGCGTTTCGCCGCCTTTTAAAGTGACGGGTTTGGTGGCATTCCAAGCAATCTCTAACATTGAGCCATAAGAGTCTGGCGTCGGTCCCGAAATCGTCCCTGAGCCCATCATGTCGCCGACTTCTACTTTACAACCAGTGATGGTGTGGTGGGTGAGCTGCTGCGCCATTGACCAATACATATATTTAAAGTTGGTTTCACAAACAACGGTTGCTTCATCGCTATTTTCAGGCAATAGCTCGACTGATAAATTGATATCAAAGCTATTGTTACTGTCTTTTTCATTGAGATAAGCCAGTGGTTTTGGTTCTTGCGTTGGGCATGTAGTCTTAAAAGGTGCTAACGCATCCATGGTCACAATCCAAGGCGATACTTCAGAGGCAAAGGTCTTGGCATTAAAAGGGCCTAAAGGTACGTATTCCCATTTTTGAATGTCGCGAGCTGACCAATCGTTGAGCAAAACCATGCCAAAGATATGATCCGTGGCTGCATCGACTGTGATCGGTTGACCGATATCATTGCCGCGACCAACGACAAAGGCGGTTTCAAGCTCAAAATCTAGACGCTTACAAGGCGAGAAAATAGGACGTTCATCAGGATTGGGCTTTAGCTGACCTGATGGGCGTAT
The DNA here is from genome assembly GCF_016613355.1 of Psychrobacter sp. M9-54-1. Taxonomy (NCBI): domain Bacteria; kingdom Pseudomonadati; phylum Pseudomonadota; class Gammaproteobacteria; order Moraxellales; family Moraxellaceae; genus Psychrobacter; species Psychrobacter sp. M9-54-1. Next base: position 3,624 of record NZ_JADGFW010000037.1, read on the forward strand.
CACATCGGTGCCACTAACGATGACGGTACTGGCGCGGCCGTTGTAACCGACTGGCATTTCAGTCCAGTTAGCTAGTAGAGCGTTTTTTGGGTCACGGAACATGGTACCGACATTGGTGGCGTGCTCTTTAGATGAGTAAAAATCGGTAAAACCTGGTACGTGAACAGGCAGATGCATGGTGACGTCTGCTTGCTTAAACAGCGCTTTTGCCTGCAAGTCTTTGTTGTCTCGCAGTGTGTCAATATCAGCAGACAATAAGGTTTGAATGGTGCTGCGCGCCTTGGTCCAATTATCGCGACCAGAATCAATAAAGGCGTTTAGGGTTGGCTGATCAAAATAGGGGCCGCCAGTCAAACTTAATAATCCTTCTGCTTCGAGTATTGATAAGTCTAATACCTGCTCACCAATAGCAACACCTGCGCGACGATTGTTATTACCAGTAACGTCTTTAGCATCACTAAAAATACCATAAGGCAGGTTATGAATAGAGAAGTCAGAATCGGCGGCAATATCGATAAATGAGGTGAGGTTTTTGTCAATCGTTGACATGAGGTGCTCCTTGCTAAAGCGTGTATTGAATTACGTTATAATTAACTACTTACGTATAATGTAATTTATAGCCAAATAGATTGCAAGGTTTTTTGTGCAGTGTTTTTTATACAGTTTTTTAGAAAGTGGCAGACATAAAAAAAGGCTGAGTCATAACTCAACCTTTTTAATCACATGTTTTTTTAAATTACGCTAGAGAGTTAGTCTTTTAAAACGTCAGCCATGGCATTAGCAACATAATCGATATTGCTAGTATTTAAGCCTGCAACACACATACGTGAGTTCGAAACCATATAGATACCATATTTGCTTTGGAGTTTTTCAACTTGTTCAGGCGTCAGACCGGTAAAGCTAAACATACCGTTTTGCTCAGTTAAATAATCGAAGTCACGGCAGGGGACTTTTTCTTCCAATACTGATTTTAGCTTTAAGCGCATGGCTTTGATACGGTCACGCATGGCATAAACTTCGCCAACCCATTGCTCATGTAGCGCTTCGTCGTTCATGACGATATCGACCACGCGGCCGCCATGTGATGGTGGGCTTGAGTAGATGCGACGCACGGTTGCATTTAGCTGACCAAAAACGCGCTCCGCTTCGTCAGTGCTTGGGCACACGACCGATAGACCGCCGACACGCTCACCGTATAGCGATAAGTTTTTAGAGAATGAGTTACTGACAAATACGGGTAGACCCATCTCGACTGCTTTACGAATCGCGTAAGCGTCGCTGTCCATGTCTTTACCAAAGCCTTGGTAGGCGATGTCCATAAATGGAATCAATTCACGCTCTTTAATAACAGTTAGCGCGGTATCCCACTGTTCACGAGTCAAATCCATACCGGTTGGGTTATGGCAGCAAGGGTGCAGCAAGACAACATCGTTTTTATTCAAAGTTTCAAAAAATGCAATCATTTCATCAAACTTAACACTGCTGGTTGCTTTGTCGTAGTACGGATATTTACCGACTTCGACGTCAGAGCCTTCAAAGATAGCAATGTGATTGCCCCACGTTGGGTCGCTGACGTAGCATTTGGATTGTGGGAACCATTCATGGATAAACTCTGCGCCGACTTTTAATGCGCCAGAACCACCGATAGTGGCGATGGTTGCTACCAAACCGTCTTGTAAGATTTGCGCGTCTTTACCAAACAGCAATTCCTGACAACCTTTACGGTGGCCGGGTAAGCCTGCCATTGGCAAGTACGGACGAGGAGAGATAGGGTCAGCAATGCGCTGCTCCGCCGTTTTGACACATTCAAGGACAGGCAATTTGCCATCCTCATCATAATAAACGCCCACACCCAAATTGACTTTATCTGGATTGGTGTCAGCGGCAAATTTGTCCATCAATCCTAAAATCGGGTCACCGGCATAATAATCGATACGTTCAAACATTTTTTTTCCTTACAAGGGAGATGAGTTAAGGCGTTAAAAAGCATAAACCAGTTTGGCGATTAACTCAACGTTAGATTCAGCGATACTGATTAATTAACGCATTTTTTTGTTTATTAGCAAGTTTTTGGACAGATTTTAGCCTTTACCAAACTGAAATAATAAGCTCTTGAATTGCCCTTAAACACGCTGCAAATCGTCAAAGTGGCTGGCAAAGTAAGTTTGCAAAAATTGCTTAAAAGCAATACTGGCGGGTGATAAAGCGCGTGACGAGCGTTGATAAATAAAGAATCGGCGCATTTTAACCGGCTGTGCCAACGGACGCATTTGCAAACCATTGGCGCTTACCCAATCTATCACCTCTGGCATATAAGGCAAGCACAGGGTAATGCCAAAACCTTGGCGGGTCATCTCAAGGGCGGTGGACATAAAGTTGACTTTGTAGCGCGCCTGCTGAATATGGCTGGCAATTTCCTCATCAAGCTCAGCGGTGACTTGCTCGATAAATGGCCCTTGCAAGGTAATAAGCGGCGTGTCTACTAAATCCTGCCAAATGACTTCTGATTTTTGCGCCAGCGCATGGTTATCTGGCATTACCACACAAAACGGCAGCTGATATAACAAATCGGCGCTGATGTCATCGTCAGGCTCCGTAAAACCACGCTCAGTACCGACGCCCAAATCTACCTCGATGTTTTGAATATGTTCTAAAACATTTTCTGCTGAGCAATCAAGTAAAGACACGCTGATATCTGGATATGCTTTAGCAAATTGAGCAATAACGGCTGGCATTGAAGAGGCAGCAAATTGCGATACCGCAAGTCTGACTTGACCTTGCGCCAAACTTGTCAAGCTACTGGCTTCATTTTCAAATAGCTGCATCTCATTTAAAATACGCCGCGCTTGCGGCAATAAATGATGACCAACGACGGATAATGACAGCTGGCGGGTGGTGCGATCAAACAACACGATGCCAAGGCTGGATTCTAATTCTTTAATCAAACCACTGACGGCAGATTGGGTCAAATGCATCTGCTCGCTGGCGCGGGTAAAACTGCCATTGTCGGCGACGCTAATAAAAGCGCTCAATTGGCGAATACTGATATTCATAAGCAAACCTGATAAATAAATCAAAAAAAACGATTAGTCTTATAAATCAAGCTAATCTAATATAAATCACTCGTCAATAGGAATGATTGATAAAACTTATTTTTTGCTAATTTTTAGTGATGTATACCACCAATTGAAATTAAGGATGATGACAATGTCAGAGTTAAAGGCAGATTTATTTGATAACCCAATGGGCTTGCAAGGATTTGATTTCGTTGAGTTTGTCTCACCTGAGCCTGAGCTTGTCGAAACGCTATTTCGCAACCTTGGCTTTACTCATATTGCCAATCACCGCTCAAAAGATGTCGCCTTGTTTCGCCAAGGCGATATCAACCTTATTTTAAACCGTGAGCCAAAAAGCCATGGCAGCTATTTCTTAGGTGAGCATGGCGCGGGCGCTTGTAGCATGGGCTTTCGGGTAAAAAATGCCCAGCAAGCATATGAGCTAGCTATCGAGAATGGCGCTGAGCCAGTAGAGGTGCCAACAGGGGTGATGGAGCTGCGCTTGCCAGCGATTAAAGGTATCGGCGGCTCGCTTATTTATCTCATTGACCGCTTTGGCGATGGTAACTCTATTTATGATATCGATTTTGAATACCTACCGGGCGTCGACAAGCATCCAAAAGGCTTTGGCTTCAAGGTTATCGATCATTTAACTCATAATGTCTACCGTGGTCGTATGGCATATTGGGCCGACTTTTACGAGCGTATCTTTAACTTCCGCGAAATCCGTTATTTTGATATCACCGGTGAGTATACGGGTCTGACCAGTAAAGCGATGACCGCGCCTGACGGCAAAATTCGTATTCCATTAAACGAAGAATCAAAGCAGGGCGGTGGGCAAATTGAAGAGTACTTGATGCAATTTAATGGCGAAGGTATCCAGCATATCGCGCTATTGAGTGATGACTTATTATCTAGCATCGACAAATTAAGAGACATGGGTATCCCGCTGATGACAGCGCCAAATGATACCTATTACCAAATGCTGGATGAGCGCTTACCAAACCACGGCGAGAATGTCGCTGAACTACAAATGCGCGGCATCTTGTTAGACGGTACCACAGAAGGCGGTACGCCACGCTTATTGCTACAGATTTTCTCTGAAACCATCCTTGGTAGCCCCGTATTTTTCGAATTTATCCAGCGTAAAGGCGATTATGAAGAAGGCTTTGGTGAAGGTAACTTTAAAGCCCTGTTTGAATCCATCGAGCGTGACCAAGTCCGACGCGGCGCGATTGGTCAGCCAGAAACTGAAACGCCATAGTTTTAGCTTAATCGTTTATAAGTATAATAAATGGGCAGGGCAAAAGGAATTTGTCTTGTCCTTAATCAGCAAGGTACTGCTTCAAGTGGTAAATCCAGAATACCTAAATTTAGGATTCACTGACGACAAGCGACTGTACTAACGCTAATAAAAGGAACACAGGCATGGAACGCCTACAAGCTAACAATACTATTCAAAAATTCCTCAGTGCCAAGAGTGTGTCTTCTAATGCTCTCGGCGCTGATGATGCTAGCCATAGCGATTCAACCGCTGAGAAGCAACCTTACCTCTCGCATCAGCCAGACAGTCAGGGTCATATCCACTATAGTGACGATGAAAATGCCATGTGGCAGGCGCTGCTTACACGTCAAGCCAAGCAAATACCCAATCGAGCTTGCTCAGCCTATCTAGAAGGCTTAGAAAAGCTAAATCTGCCATCGACGCATATCCCGCAATTAAATGACATTGACCAAATCCTGCAAGCCACCACCGGCTGGCAAACCGCTGCCGTTCCTGCGCTTATCAGCTTTGGTAAGTTTTTTAAACTTTTAGCAAATAAACGCTTTCCCGTAGCGACCTTTATCCGCCGCTTTGAAGACATGGATTATATCGAAGAGCCAGATGTCTTTCATGAAATCGTTGGCCATTGTCCGCTGCTGACCCATCCTGCTTTTGCCGCTTTTAATGAGACCTATGGCAAGCTGGGTCTTGATGCCAGTAAAGAAGAAAGGTGGTTTTTGGCACGGCTTTATTGGTTTACCATCGAGTTTGGCTTGGTAGGTAGTCACCCTGACAATCGCCGTATCTATGGCGGCGGTATCTTGAGCTCCCCTTCTGAAACGATTTATGCGCTTAATGGTAGCGATACATTGCAACAATCCAACCATCAGCATCAGCAGCAACCTCAAAATCAGCCAGAACACCGCGCATTTGATTTGCTTGATGTTCTGCGTACGCCTTATCGCATTGACCATATTCAGCCGATTTATTATATCATTGATGATTTAGATGCGCTGTTCGATATCGTCGATAGCGACATCATGGGCAAGGTCAAACAAGCAATGGCACTTGGCTTGTTTGAACCAACTTATGCACCAAAAAACTCTTAATACATTAAAAAATTTAGCATCGTTAAAATAACGATGGGGTAAAAGTGATGCTGTAAAAACAGTATTAACACGGACGTAACTGTATTAAACCTAACGGTATTAAAAAAATAATAGTTAACTTAAAAGGATATTATCATGACGACATTATCACAAGCCAGCTGTGAAGCCTGCCGTATCGGCGCTCCAACCGTCGACGACACAGAAGCACGCGAGCTATTACAACAAATTCCTGACTGGTCGCTCATCGAAGTCGACGGCATTAAGCAATTACAGCGTCAGTATAAATTCAAAAATTTTGTCACAGCGATGGCATTTGCCAATGAGCTTGCCGACATTGCGGAAGCAGAAGGGCATCATCCAGGTATTTTGGTAGAGTGGGGCAAGGTCACCGTCACTTGGTGGTCACATAGCATTAAAGGTCTGCATCGCAATGATTTTATCATGGCAGCCAAGACCGATAGCCTACTGGGTAAGTCATGAGACTGGCAATAATCTTTGCAACTCATTAAACTTGTCCCACCCAAAACCAACCCTAACGCCAGAGTATATATGATGGCACCATAAGGATGTGTTATGCCTCCACAAGTACTTACCGAGCTATCTCCCAAGGTAGCTTTTATTATTGCCAGCGTTGTCATCGCGATTATGGGTGTGACCATGATCGGCTTTGGCTGGGTACCGCATCTGTCATTGATGCTTGCAATCGTTGTTTTATTAGGCCTTGGTATGTATAAAGGTCTAAGCTTTGAGAAGATGCAGGGGCAGATGTCATCGGGTGTTGTCAGTGGTATTGGTGCTATTTATTTACTATTTTTTATTGGTTTGCTGGTCGCCGCGCTGATGATGTCAGGTGCTATTCCTACCATTATGTATTATGGTTTTGATCTCATCTCACCGCAGTATTATTATATTTCGGCTTTTGTTTTGACCTCAATTATTGGTGTCGCTCTAGGCAGTAGTTTGACCACAGCCGCGACACTTGGTGTGGCCTTTATTGGTATGAGTAATGCCTTTGATGCCAACGTCGCTATTGCTGCTGGTGCGGTGGTTTCAGGTGCTTTTTTTGCCGATAAAATGTCGCCGTTGTCAGATACTTGTACGCTTGCCTCTTCTGTCGTCGGCATTGATTTGTTTGAGCATATCCGTAATATGATGTATACCACGGTACCGGCGTGGCTCATTACAGCTGGGCTATTTTGGTATTTCTCTGGCCAGACGGGTACGGGTGATTTGGGTCAAGTGACCTTACTGCAATCACAATTGGTCGATAGCGGCTTAGTCCATGGTTATGCCGTATTACCATTTGTCGTGCTAGTGGTATTAGCGCTATGCCGAGTCAATGCCATCTATACCATCATTTGTACAATCGCGACCGCTTTAGTGCTTACTTATCTGCACAGCACGCCAAGTATTGGGCAGCTCGGCGGTTATCTATTTGCTGGTTATACGCCCGCCGAAAATTTAGAGCTGGGTGAAGTGGCGGGTATGATCTCACGTGGCGGTATGCAAAGTATGTTCTTTACTCAGACTATCGTGATATTGGCGTTAAGTTTGGGCGGTTTATTACGTGCTTTGGGTATCTTGCCAGCGTTATTGTTAGGTATTCGAAATATGCTGACAAGCTCAGGACGTGCTATTTTTGCCGCGGCAATGGCAGCTTTAAGTATCAACGTGCTGATCGGTGAGCAGTATTTGAGTATCTTATTATCAGGAACTGCGTTTCGTCCGACCTTTGAGCGTTTGAATTTACACCCCAAAAACCTATCGCGTACTATCGAAGATGCGGGCACGGTTATCAATCCATTAGTACCGTGGAGCGTGTGCGGGGTATTTATCAGTCAAGCATTAGGCGTTCCGGTACTTGAATATTTGCCTTATGCCTTTTTCTGTTATTTATCGCTGCTGCTTACGATACTGTTTGGATTTACAGGTATCACCATCAGTTGTAAAGATGGCTCTAGCATTCGTAAGCAACCAAAAGTACAAATGGCCAATTAGCGAACATTCATTTTTAAAATAAACTGAGATAGTATTGGTTGCATAAAAACCACTCTAAGTAACTTAGAGTGGTTTTTATGGATAATTTGAACGCCTAAACCATATATCTAAAAGTGGCTGAATAAGAGATAATAGAGAACATAGATTTTCGCTTACCTCAATAAAAAGGCAGTCCTGCATGACCCATAATAATCCATATAACCTGATACCCTTGCAACCTACGGGCAGAAATGAGACCAATACCGCCAATACCTATTCACCTGAAGATATGATTGCCATTTACGAGCAGCAGTTTCTGACCGAAGTGCCAGAAGACAAGCTCACAGAGTTCTTACCTTTTTTAAAAGCGTTTTATGATATCGACGACCATACCTTAGATGTCAGTGCGGTGATTTTTGATGCGATTGCGGACGCTTGTATTATTTATAATCACAAAGTCAAAGTTGGGCGTTACGAAATATTAGAAGGCTTGGTAAAAGAAGAGATTGCAGAAGATATAAGTGATGCAGAAGGCGCTGAAGAGAAACAAGTACAAGCCTATACCCTAGAGTGTAAGCGTACTTTTTTTATCAATGAGGTGGAAATACCTTATCATTTTAATTTGTTTATCCATGGCGATAATTATTCTACCTTGACGAGAAGAGAGAGCGTGTTAGAAAAAATGTATTGGTTTGTCAGTGATAGCTTTGATGAGCAGTTATTGGATAATCCTGAAGATACTGAGAGCTTGGCGTCTATTAATAAGCAACTGGCAAGTTTGGGTATTCGAGAAATGGATCTGACTACTATTCATCAGCTAGTCGATTATTTAGAAGGTAACATCATAGATGATGACATGGCAGATGCGGTCAATAAGCTGCTAGATGAAGCCGAGTAGCATTGAATACACTATTCACTGTTAAAAAAGACCACGCTAAGCCAATTTAGCGTGGTCTTTTTTTGATAGGACAGCCAATTTTAAACAGCAAGCAATAAAAAACCCTCGTAATCGATAGATTGCGAGGGTTTCGTATATGGTACCAGTGGTCGGACTCGAACCGACACGCTTTTAAAGGCAACGGATTTTGAATCCTTTATCTATCTAAAATATCTAGATATACTTAACAACAGTAAGCAATAAGTAGAGATAAAATATTTTTATAAACAATGACTTAGGGTTAAATTAACTATATTTAGCTATAACTAAAAAGATGTAACAATATTTTTCTAGTATCAAATAAGTATCAAAATTAGCAATTAAAAATTGGTTTGTTTAACTGACTTTAGATTTAGTCGTTAATTTCAATACCATGAAGCGCTTTTATGTAACGGACTGCGATTCAGTTAAGAGTACCAAAAAAGTTATCAGCAGATTATGCAAAATATTAAATTATATAGATTGTAACAATCAAACTTTGACCCAACCATTTATCCTTAATTATTACATTGAATGCGCAGCATATCGAATCAGCTGCCATACATTTATTTGCGGCTTAGCCGATAAGCTCTCTAGCACATAATTATTTATTCTATGTTAGATACAAACAGTCGTTAGTAGTCCAGATGCATTTAATGTCACTGACCCATTCCTTATTCGAGCGATTGTCATTAAACTAATAATTTAGCGCGTTTGGATAGTCGAGGTTATTATTTGCTTATGCTTCCTAAAGGCGCAGATGACCTTTTTCTAATATTTAGCACTCTTCACAAGTAGCTTTGAGATGCGTTAAGACGTTTCTTTACCAAGGATCCATATTAGTCCAAGCATAAACGTAACCGAGAACCTCTAAGCTATCTATTTTGGATTTAGAAATTTTCTCATCTGGATATTCCTTGTTCTTACATTGTAGTAGCAGACCACCATCAGACTGCCTAAATAGTGCTCTTACCCCGTAAAAACTATTACTTCTTATTAAGTAAAACTTGCCATTTTTTATAGTGCGTTTAGTTAAATCTACTGAGCACTGTGCACCAACACTAATTAGTGGATCCATCGAACTATCTTCTTGATTATAAAATAAGGTCTTATTTAAGTTAGTATTCGTTCTTCTAGCAATCTCAGATTGCAATCTTAATGTCTCTTCTACATATTTAAAATCTTCTATAAACATACTTAAATTGGAGTATTTCTTTATCTGTTCCAATATTAACCTATTTTCAATAAAATCATCCGCTCTTTCCCCCCATTCTAGCCACTCTTCATACTCTTCTATTTCACGCTCTTGTTCAGCAGAAAGCTGATATTGTTGTTCAATTTTTTCGTACTCACTAAACATTTTAGTTTCAAACTCCTCCTGTAAAAATCGAATGCTATATGGAAGATCAGGTTCTAAACCGAGCTCTGCAATGTAATGATCCCTCATACTTTCTTCGTAAGCGTTCATATAGTCCATAGCGTCGTCAATATCTTCATAAGAACTGTAAGGATATTCACCGTTTAGTATCCAATACTCAGAAGTTTCTAATACTTCAGAGAGGCGGCGAAGATACTTCCCACTTGGACAGGCTTTAGCATTTAGCCATTTAGATACGCTCGATTTGGAAATTCCTATAGCTTTTACAACGTCAACTTGCTTTAAGCCTTTAGAGTCCATTAAATCTTTAATTCTCTCAGCCACTTTATCAAGATCCATACTCATAAATAATCCATTGCTGTTGTTAAAAGTTTCTTTTTATAATTCAGTATAAAATAATTAAAGGAAACTTTATATGATAAAAATTCTTTTAATGTAACTTATATGTTAAAAATTAACTAATTTAATAATTTATACCTATAATAAGAAATAAAATAAACAAAATTTATACAAATAAAGAACTATTGTAAGCTAAGGTCTTCTTATGAGCTATATCTACCTTCATTAGACAACAACTAAATGAGTGAATGCTATGAGTAAAAAAAGTTGGTCAGAATATACGGATGATGAAAAAGAGGTGTTAAGACAAAAAGTTATTGAAGCGGCCCCAGAAACTCCTTTTCCACCTGAATTCGCCGCCGCTTATATTGGCAAATCATTGCACACATTGCAGCATATGCGCTGTCACCAATCCCAAGCTATTACATATAGTAAAGCGGGCAGACATGTTCTATATCGTAAAAGACATCTAGATGAGTATCTTGATAACTGTGAACAATCATCTACAAGCAGTTATTAGATGTGCAATCGATTTATAAAAATATAAGTTTAAGAGGTTGAAAATGTAGTGTTTTAGAAAATATCCGATAACTTTCAATAGCTTATAGTTAAAATCATTAGATCAGGCTAGGTGGAAATATGAGTAATCTACTGATAAACGAACCGCCATTACAAGTATTGCCCTCACTTGCCAATAAGATAGGGCTTAATGAAGCGATTGTTTTGCAACAAGTACATTACTGGCTTGCTCACGCTAAGACAAAATATGATGGGAAAATGTGGATTTACAAAACGTTTGAACGATGGCGTGAGCAAGATTTTAAGTTTTGGAGTAAAAGAACAATTGAGCGTATATTTAAAAATTTAACTGACATGGGTTTACTATTAGTAGAAAAACTAGCGGACAACAAACAAAACCGAGTTAATTTTTATACGATTAATTATGAAGAATTAAATAGGATTAGTGCAGACTTAGGTAAAAAACCGCTTGAAAGTACCGAAAATAAGCATAACGACAAATTGTCTAAATCCAATACGACAGATTGTCATGATGGATCTCGACAGATTGACGATGCGGATAACGTCAACTTGGCACCATCTATCATAGCGACAGACTGTCGTGATGTTAAAGAGAATAAAGAAGAGACTAATAAAGAAAATACAGAAGAAAGCGTTGTCGCCTCTTTCGATGATTTTGATAGTCAATATGAAATATACAAAACGCATTTACAGGCGGCAGGTGTATTACCCCTATCTGGATTCATCAATGAGCAAGAATTAAGATTAGAACTTTATGGTTTTCATTCATACTGGTTTGAAAAAAATCTTAGTGAGTCGGTACGCATTGCTAAGCTAGTCAACCTATTTCAGAAAATGGATAAAAAGCGAATCAACAAATTTAAAACCAACCTTGATGAGCATACTCCATTACACCCTAGTCATATACCTGTTGAAACAATCTCAACAGCCAAAAAACAGCATGACCCTAAAAGTATAGCTGCCATGATTGCTGCCGCTGAAACAAAAATTGAGAGGAAATAATGAATCATTTATATAACACAGGTCTTGAGCAATCTGTAATTTCTACGCTTATCTCAACAGATAATGCCTACGACAAGGTTGTAGGAAAAGTAAAAGCTGATGACTTTTATGCAGGTGCGCATCGACTAATATATGAGTCTATCGAGTCACTAGCTACATCTGGGCAGCCATACGACAGAGTAATGATTATCGATAAATTATTAGCCGATAAGAGAGATAAGGCTATTATCGAATATATATCGAATGAGCTGCAAACAATTGCACCATCGATTTTTAATATTGAAAGCTACATAGAACGCTTAATTGATTTATCGCAACGTAGAAAAATCAGTGAATGTTATGAAAGAGCAAAACTTAGAATTTCTAATTTTGATTTAGCGCCTATCGATTCTTGGAGCTTAACGGCTGAAGATGTTAATGCAGTAATGCAGGGAATAGTCAGTGAGGGTTACTCAAGCATTGACCAACTCATAGAAAAATTTTTAGAGGATTTAAAGCACGATGCCACTGCAGGCGTTGCACCAAACATTAAGACAGGGTTAGTCGAGCTCGATAATAAAACAATGATTATGAATGGTGAGATGGTTGTTATTGCAGCTCGTCCCTCAATGGGTAAAACCACTTTAGGGCAGAACATCGCTATAAACATTTCTCAAAATGAAGACGGTGTCGTTGTATTCTTTAGCCTTGAGATGCCAAAAGCTAGTATTGTTAAGCGTTTAGTAAGCAGTATGGCTAACATACATATGAGCAAAGTGTTTAGTGGACAAAATCTAGATGCACAAGATTGGGAAAGTATCATGAGTAACAAAAAGCGTATCGAGGCGTTGCCGATGATTTTTGATGACCGTAGTGGCATCACTACAGGACAGATGCGAGCCACATTAAACAGAATACGCCAAAAACACGGCAGAATATCGGCAATCATAGTAGATTACATTCAGTTAATCCAGGCCACTAATCTAAAAGACAATCGAGAAGGGCAGATTAGAGATATATCATCAGCTTTAAAAGGATTCGCTAAAGAATTTGATTGTCCAATGCTTGCGCTATCGCAGCTTAATCGTAGTTTAGAGAACCGAACTGACAAACGTCCGATTATGAGCGACTTACGGGATTCAGGCTCTATTGAGCAAGATGCTGATCATATAATCTTTATCTATCGTGACGAGGTTTATAACGAAGGATCAGTTCAAAAAGGCATTGCTGAGTTGATTATTGGCAAACAGCGTAACGGCTCGATTGGTACTATCAAAGTTAAGTTTGAGGGAGAATACAGTCGTTTCGCTGATTTTGCTTCAAGCTAGTGTTATGAAAATTCGTTTTAACCTATTTACGATTAATTCTGAAAATGGTGAGGAATATATTACTTTATCAACAAGCACTCAAAATTTATGGCTGAACAGACAGGAATAATAAATCAAACTTATGGAATGAAGTCAACAATGGGAACTACAAACTTAAAACCGAATCAAAAGCTCATTAATTTGAATAGAGACAAATTGCTTGTACATCCGCAAGCTGAGCAAGCTTTAATAGTTTGGCAAAAACTTAGGCTTAGCTCATCTTCTATGAGTGTTAGCCATCTAGATAAGTTTTATTGTCCACCTATTAGGGTGATCAAAAACAGTAGTGATACATATTATTTCATTAATGATTTTGAGAGAGTTAATGACTTATTAAGAGTAAGAGACGTGGACAGTTATCCATGTCTTGTTACACCAGAAAGTATTAAAGATATTCAAATGCTGGCATGGGCTGAGGTAGTGCAACTCGTCAACCTAAAAAATATTAATCACCCTGACTTATTTAAGGCGCTTAAGCAGAAAGCGCCCAGCTCAGTTATTTGTAAATTGATGCGCATAGATGTTTTATCCGTTGAGTCGTATTGTAAATTTGCCGGTATTAAAAAGGCAAACTTTGAGTATCAACAATGTAGAAAAGCTATTCAGAACAATGTGATAGGTATTCCAAAAAACATGGATTGGCTGGTGAACTAATTATGATGAATTTAAATAAGAATGAGTTGGATATAGTTCTTGATAAGCTAGTACCTGAAGGGTCTCCTGATGTTGTAAGAATACAAGATTTGATTATTTACGTTTTGGGCTTTAGACCAAATTTTGCTTTGAATATAAACTTCGCTATAGATGTATTTGAGGTTAATTTTACAGAAGGTGAATGCTCTGACATAGCAACTAGAATTATTAAAGAGCAGAAAATTGAAGAATGGGCTGTCTCTTATATGCTGATACTTTTTTATCAGAAGTATGGTGAGGTAGATAGAAAAAGCATTGCCTGGCAGTTTATGAGCATATATCTACAGATCATTGTAAGAATCACAATGCGTGGAGATGGTCATCTTGCTAAGGTGAGTCAGTTAGGTGTTAGAGTCAGAATGGGGTTAAATGCGAACAATCCACAATCTGAAATAGTAAAGGAGCTTATTGGTATACATGCCCAGCAGAGTTCATTAGAAAGTGTACTACATGCTATTCGCCAGTATGAGGTTTTAACTAAGCAGTCAGAAGCCTCAAGTAAGGTTGTCAATAAAAAGTTAGCAGGAAAGATTGGTCGCATTAGACTCGCTTATGAAGTTGTGGCGAAAGATAAGACGTTTATTAGCAAGACTTACTCCAAGTCTGATGATACTGACAATAATAGTGTTGGTTTAAACAAGGTTTTTCTTGATAGTGATGATGAACCACTTAGAGCCACTATATTTGGGATAAGTCACCAAAACGATAATGTGTCTTCCAATGAAAATTTAGCTGATGATGACCCAGAGAAGCTTTTAGATAATGACTTTAAACCCTCTAAGTATACTGCTAAGTCTGCTGAGCTACAGCAATGGAAACTTAAAAATAACTTTCGTCACACTAGGCGCAATCAATTTGGCTTTCCAACAAGTTTGCGGCAGCTAAGTTTACTGAGTATTCAAATATTGTTTGATAGAGTCTGGCAACTTTCAATGGTTACGGATGATGATAGTCGTTTTGGCTATGTAGTTATCTTAATGTCATTGCTTAGTGGACGTAAGGTTCAAGAAGTCATTAATGAACTTGGTAGAGAGAAAAGCCAGCGAACATGGCTAAGTAATATGAAAGGGGTAGGTGGGAGATACTACGCTTTGAGTATTATAATAAATGTCACTATGAATCGTAGAAGCCATCTATTACAACATCGTAAGAGCGTTGATAACGGATTTATACTTCTTTTACCTACTCAGTTATATTCCATTATAGAAAACACAGTCAATATCGAAAATACAGATATATCTGAAATACTAAAAGACCTACAAGAACAATTAGACCTGCCTGCACTCAGTTATCAACACATAAATTCAGCTCTATATCTCATCATAAAAAATGAATTAAATGAGCCATTGCACGCTGATTTAATCACTGGTGTTGACGTTAAACATAGCTCGCCTCTTTACTACACAAGCATTGATGCTAATAGTATTGAGAATACATATAGAAGTGCTATTTTGTTAATGAGCAAACATTGCCATTTTTATATCCGCTCACAGCTTCGTCAAGACTACAAACCTAAATCAGAAAATATAGAGCACCAGAGTTACATCGGTAGTGAGATGACTTTAAATAAGCTGACATGTCAAAAGTTCTTTTCAGAACTAGCGAATGGAGCCGATAGTTTTAATGGACGCCTTGAGCGAAACTTAAGTATTCGAAAGGATCGTTATATAGAGCAGTTTAATGCCTATGGTATTTGGTTATGGCATATTATCATGATTCAGACAGGTATAAGACCTGTTGTACATGCGCCAGGTATGTTAAACCAGTTTGATTTTATAGCAGGGTTATTTTGGGTTTCTGATAAAGAAGAGCGTCAAGGACAAGAGCAGGGAAGACTCATACCTTTAAGCAAATTTTTGATTATAGCGATACAAAATTATATTGAATATATAAAAGAATTTGCTTCACTGCATAACGTTATATATCCCTCTGAGCAGTTTCCCATAGATGAAATTTTAAACTCTCGCCAGCCTCTTATTCAAACCTTTAGTAAAAACCCTAAGGAGTTTTCAGGCATTACACCTAGTAGGGTTCGCTACCAGTTAAAGAGCTTTTTTAGTCATCAAGATAATTGGTTAAGACATCAGCTGCGATCAATGCTAGTAGATAGAGCGCCAGAGCACTTGATATGCGCTCTTTACGGTCATGAACATCCTGATCAGGAGGCGATGCATCCAATGTCCTCACTATCAATTAATGAGCTGAAGGGGATAAGTGGCTGTTTGGATGAAATTGCTTGTGAACTCAATCTGAAACAAGTTGAGGTAACAGTATATGGCTGATCTAGTTGCACATAAGTTAAGAGCCGAGAATCGTAATAGCGCTCACGAAGGCATTAAGAACAAAGCTATAAGCCTTGTTGAGTCTTATATGAACTCGAATCCGCTCTATAAAGATACAGATTTGTTTGATTATTACCAAGATATAAATACCATTTTAGAAATCAACTTCGACACCCCTCTTAGTTTTCAGCTAGCACGTCAAGGATTCTTAGAAGTTATTCGTATATATAATAAAAATCATAAAGTTTATCTTGATGAGCCAGTTGTTCCTGTCTTAGCAGAAAGAGACAGCTTGAGCATTGGTTATGATTGGTTCGTACAGGGGTCAAAAGTTAGTCAAGCCAGCCGAGAAATTATAGAAATATGGCAAAGAAAGATAAGGTTCACTACCAATGATTTGGTCGAATCAGCGATATTTTGTAGCATTGTCTACGGTGGCCTTAATGATATTGAAGTATTAAAAGCATTTTACGAATGGCTTTTGACCGAACGCGTAGTCTATAGAATAGATTTACCTAGTGAAGGTAATACGGTAGGTGTTGAGAGTGTACCGATTATTATATTAGTTATTAACGATAATAGTTACGGGTGTTGGGAGTCATCTAGTAGAAATTCAAGTGATACTCCTGACAGCGAATTAAAACGCTATGTTGAGTATGTTCCAGATGACATGACGCTATGCTTTTTATACGCACTAAAAGATGAAATTGTTAAAAAGGGACTTACTAAATCGTTTGATACATTAATTAATGATATTAGTAAAAGGCTCACACTGAAAAATAAAGATAAAACAAAGCCATACCTCTCACACCTGATCAAATACGCCAACTATCATTGGAGGCAATTAGAAGGCACTAATATCGACAATGCATTAGCTACAATTAGACAAGGTAGGATTAAAACTACAGGCCTACCTAAGAATAAGCTGCTTAATTACAACAGAGAAAAAATTAACTCTAATGTTAAACAACTTCAATGGGATGAGTTCTTTGAACTTGATTATTCTAAGCCTATAAATGCAAATAGAGAAAGTATAAGTTATCCTGCGTTTAGTAAAAATCTAATTAGAGCAATTCAGGAAGAACTCAAAAATACTAGAGTAAATGCCATAGATGGTATGGAGCAGTTACAGAATGAATTTCCTCAACCAAACGCACAGCGCATACTAGGATGGGTACGTCAGTTATTAGATGATAAAAGTATAAACCAAGAGAGCATAAGCAAGTATGTGGGCTGTATAGGCCGTGATTGGTTGATGCTGACAATCGGTGAGAATATAGATAAATGGGACGGCGAAGATTTTGAGATTATTTATGAGCAAATTATTCAGAGCAAAACTAGTGATGGTCGAAAAAAATCAGTCATAAATAAAGACTCTAATTCCGATGACAAGCTAATAGGTAGTAATGATCGTTCGTACATGAATAAGCTTAAAGATGGTCAAGGGTTTACGTATGGTCGTTTGAGAGCTTTTCATGATTACCAGCGTGAGTGTCATGATGCACCCTATGTATATTTTTCGTGGCATCATAATAGGCAAGTCGTCAAAGCTAATATCATCTCTCCTCGCATTTATCGTGCTATGAAAGTATACATTGACGAATCAAAGTTACAGCTTGAGCAGAAAATAATTTGTTTAGTGGTTCTGAGTCTTGCCTATAGAACAGGGCTACGGATAAAAGAGCTCATTGGTATTAAAGTTTCAGATATTGTAGATATTTATACTGATAATTATAACCAAGAGATTAATGAGCCTAAGATTTGGATAAGACCAAATCGTTATCGTAGGCTTAAAAGTAGCAGTGCAAGTCGTGTAATACCTATTAACTGCCTTCTAAAAAAAGATGAGATGGATTTGTTTATCGAGCTTTTTAAGCATCAAAAACGATTGAAACGGAAGTACTTGTTCTCACAAGGTTCAGGTAAACAGCCATTACCGAGTACGTTCTTTAGTAATATGATGAAGTTAATTTGGGATAGATTGCTTGGAGAGCATGACTTTACTTTTCATAGCTTTAGACATACAGCCATAAGCCAACTGGCTTTAGTGCTAGGTAAGTCTTCATTAGCATCAATAATGACAGATTATGATGCTAAGCAGCGCGAGACTATTATTGAGGGTATCCTTGGCTATCATAAAGCACAAGGAACATGGTTTGGGCTGGCAAGTTTTGCAGGGCATTTGACACCTGATACGACGTTTGAGCACTACATTCATACTGCCCACCTGCAGACAGGAATACAGTTAGCTGATGCTAAGTTACAACTTCCTTATACAGTTTTTCAGCAAATTACAGGTTTAAAGTATCAGACTATACATAGACAAAACAGAGACGCTTACGATGCAAAGTCTAAAAAGGTGAGACTTGGTCTGCTAAGATCGTATCTAGTTAAAAGCTTAGTAACTAGTAAGAACCCTCTATTTGTTGATAGTCTTAATGTTTCTACAAATTCGCCAATCATAGAATCTGATAGATTAGCATCACAATCTATTTTCATTCATCAAAAGTATTCTGATGTGATTGCCTATTTAGAAGAGCTACAGAGACTTAACTTAGAAAAGCGGGATATATTACTACCTGAGGTTGCTATAAGACATGGCATTAATATAGTCGAAGCTAGACAGTTATATGACAATGCAAGTCAGGTTTTTACTAGCGATGAGAAACTGTTATTAAGCTCACCGAATGGTAGTAAGAATCAAGAGTTATTAGTTAGAGCTTTAGAAAAGGCATACCAGATGTCTATTCATGAACCCGATCAACTAAAAATGTTTGTTGAAATATTTGCAGCGAAACAGAATATAAAAACATCATCTATCCATTTTGGGATTAAATCTAGTCAGAAAAAAATGTTAGAGCAGTTCTTAGAGATAGGATGTAAACTTATTAATGCACCACACTGGCAAATTAGAGCTTCAAGTGAAAACGAAGTAACTCAACTAAAACGATGTTTGAAGCTAGATAGTCAGATACGTACTGGAAGTCGTCAAAATTTTCATGGCTATGAGCTCAGGGTAGTACAGAAAAAAACCAAGCGATCGGACAAGAATTTGGCTATATCTGACACTTATTATGCTTCATCAGGCTTACTTAAGTACCTTGGGTATTTATTGAGTGTACTGATTTATAAAGAACGTTGCTGAATTTACCTATATTAAGAAAAATAGAGACTAGATATACACTGGCTTTATTATTAACATGTTTGCTCATGCTATTGTGGTCTGAAAGCCATCTAAACATATGAATATCGGTAACCTTTTCAAACCTAAGACGCTATTACGATAATTTAAATAGGCTAAGCCTAATGGTGCTATTTAAATAACTAGCATTCGATATAGTCAGAGCTTTTTACTTTTGAAAATGCTTCTATTATCTACTGTTTAGTCAATATTTTGTGCTTATTAATGACAGTTATAATAAATATTAACATCAGATACAAAGGATTAGTTACATGAAATGGAGTGAATTACTAGACAATTGGAGCCTTAGCTCACTAAGCTTAACAACTGGCTTTCTAAATATGGAGTGGCAACCTAATGAAAAAGATAAACAGTGTGCTTGGGAATTATACGTAGAATTACTGACAAGCATTGCTACGCAACCATTAGAAGACGATCATGGAGACGAATTAGCTGCTCTGAAAAATATTTACTCTTTATTTCAGACGACACGAAGTATTCTAAAAAATGATGGCAGGCACTGCAAAGAATTTACTAAAATCTCTATTGTAGTACTGAATCAAGTTGTACGGCCATTCACTGCAAAATGGCATAAGCTCACTAGTTCTTGTGAACTGTCTTCAGAGCTTTGTCAAGAGTTCAGGGTGGATTTAGATGAACTGCAAAAAATATTAATTAATTACACAAGACTGTTGGCCGATATGGCTGGAGTGGAAGATCTAACTAGAATGGAAGAAGATTAATATAAGCTCTTTTAACCTCATTGTCTTATTTCCATAGGTGCGTCTCCGAATCGTATTTAAATTCGCACTAAAAATAGCTTCAGACGCACACGTTCTTATCTTTGGACTATACACTAAAGATGATCTTTCCAGTTGGCAGGATCGCCATGTATACCTGATTTATAATTATCTTTTAGCCATAAAACAAAGGATTCCCGTACTTCTGGAGGTATTGCCTTATATTTCATATCACGGCCTTTATTACAAACATCCTTGAGTTCTTCTGGTATTTTAGGTGCATTTTCGCCGAAGTAATAAAACTCTCGAGAAACGAGAACATACTCTCCGTCTATATCCCTTTTCATGTGGCCTTCATTAGTAATTCCATTATCTAGCGAATGAGCAGAGTCTTCCTGAATCCATTTTTTACTATTAGCGTCTTGATGATATATATTATCGCCATAAATTTTAACTAAACTACCTTTAATCACAGGTTTTTTGCTTTTAAACCTTTCATCTTTCCAGTATTCATTAAATTCAATCTTTTCCTCCACTTTCATCGCATAAACAAGATGGTTAGTATTGCCTAGAGATTTACTTCCAGTACCTATGACCCAATCACCGATAGATAGGTTCTTATTGTGTCTGATAGAAGACTTACAAACAGCTAACGTACAAAAATTATGGAAAGGGTTGGGTGCTAGACCTAAATCATGCTCGACCTTATAAGAAAAAATATACATATTTAGCAGCTCACTCTGTCAATAGTGTGTAAAGAGTCGCTTTCAGTTCCATCGGGTTTCTCTAGAGGTGTAATTTTACCTGATATAGCATCACCTAGCTTATCTAAAGAATTGGAACCTAATGTTGGACCACCGTACTTTTTAAAATTATCAGGTAACTCTACGTTATTTGTACAACCATGCTTATATATACCAATAATTTGTTTGCCTTTTCGATGAGCCTGCTCAATTTCATAGTCCACCCAAGGTCGAGTATGTGTCTTTTCACCAATAAGACAGATAAAAGTGCCCGCCCAATGAATTCTTGCTCTTAATAATCTTTCTACTACAGCGTCACTAGGTCGCTTTTGATTACGATGTTTTGAGCTATCAATGGAGCTATTACGAATGTCATGCCCAGATTTTTTTAAGCGTTGTTTTAAACTTTGTAAACTACTATCATCTTCACCATAATGGCTTATAAATACATTACTTTGACTTCCCATATTATTTCCTCAAAATGTGATACCTATGACTGCCTAAAATATTATTGTCTTTTCGGCTCAAGATTAAACGAATAAAAGTTCATTATTGTTATATGGTATCGATTCTTTTAATCACAAACTATTACGACTAAAATAATAATAAAAAAATGTAAAATATAGGAGCAAACATGAGTTTTCTAGGCGAAAAAGAATTGAAAGAGCAAATAAAATCAATTATTCCTCAGTATAGACCAAAGTTTATAGACAGTAATAAATATGAGCTGTGCTTAGGAGTTTCATATTGTGCCTCTGATAGCAAATTTCGGGTTCGACAAGCTGAAGATAACCAAATAGTCGTTAATCCTGGTGAGTTCTATTTTTTAGAAACTTATGAAACAGTCGAGATGCCTAATAATATTATGGGCTTTATATCCATAAAGGCTAGCATTAAGTTCAAGGGGCTAGTGAATGTATCAGGGTTTCATGTAGATCCTCACTTTAGAGGGAAGATTGTGTTTTCAGTACTTAATGCTGGTCCTAGTCCGATAAATCTAACGATAGAAGAGCCATTGTTTCAAATATGGTTTGCGAAATTGACCAGCGCTTCTGAAAGTTATAACGGCAAGCATCAGGACCAAACAGGTGTCACTAGGAAGCTACTTAATGATCATATGAGTGGAAGTGATAATGCATCTCTTGGCGATTTGCAGAAGCAAATTAAAGATTTAGATAATAAGTACGAAAAGGTATTAGTATTAGCAAGTGTACTATTAGTTGGTATACTTAGTTTGGTGTTTAAAGCATACCTTACCTAGATAAATAAAATGTTTAGAACAATGTTAGTTCTTTATTTGTAGCTGGTATGTTTGGCTTATCTATTTTATGATTTATATCCCACTTAGGAGGAAAAAATAGCTCTAATGGTTTAGGTGTCTCTTGATACCGCTGCTTTATACGTTTATTCTGCATTTGCAAATCTGGCATCTTTACTCTCAAAATCTTATCCGTCTCACAGAAGCAATTTTGTAAATCTATGAGAGTAGGCGATCTTCCAAAAAGAGGAATAAAGTCATCGTATCCAAACTTAGATTGGTAATATTCGAAATTATCTTGAGTGAATTTAATAATGTCTTCATTGCTATACTTTGAGGAAGAAGCATTACCAAAACATTTTTTAACACCTCTAATAGCCCCAATGCCTGCCTTTACAAATGAATCCTCACTAAAGTTAATTACATTTGAGTAATTCATATCAATAGCGTATTGGTATGCTAAAAAGTCACCGATAAAAGAGCATCCTCTAAGATAGTCAAAAGTATCTGATAATGACTTCGCTTCAATAATTTTATCAAAGACAGACTGATCGATTAACTCGTTTTTAACCATCTGAAGCCATTTCTCATGTTTGAAATCAAGATGGTTATACAAGGAGTGTGTACCTGTCATCATGTAAGCATTATTAAATATAGGACCACTATCCTTACGTTTTAGTAAAGCGTTATTAATATCCGTCAAATTAAAGTTCTCCAAAGAAATTTTACCAACTTCGCTCTCAAGGTACTCCCATGTCTCAGGCTTGTTAAATATTTTAAATACAATGATTCTAAGTAAAACATCTTTGTCAGAAAAATTATCATCTGAATAGATAACGTTTTTAATTAAGTATTGACTGACTCTATCCATTGCCCTATAAACATTAGTAAATTTATAAGACTGTAGAGTAGGGTCTTGGGTTAGAGGGTAGTTTTCTTCATACTTATTCCAAAATATATTCATTCTTTCTTGGATAAAGTAAAAGTAATATTTGAAAACTTCTTCGTTTGGTTTAATCATGCTCATTGCAACTTTATTACGACTATTAATTCAATTTAGATACTGTAGAATGGCAACTGTATATTATCTATCGAGCTTTCTAAATCCGAGTGTTCTTTCTCTACGATTCCCTATTATAATTCCACCTTTATTCTCAACAACTTGACTAAATACTGTATA
Organism: Psychrobacter sp. M9-54-1; assembly: GCF_016613355.1. NCBI lineage: Bacteria > Pseudomonadati > Pseudomonadota > Gammaproteobacteria > Moraxellales > Moraxellaceae > Psychrobacter > Psychrobacter sp. M9-54-1. Next base: position 26,628 of record NZ_JADGFW010000037.1, read on the forward strand.
TCCTTGGATAATAGCTTTTACCCATAACTGTAATGGGCAATTTTCAACCTCATACCCTCTGACAAAAATCTGAATAGTTTTTAATAAATCATATGAAATGCTACTTTCTTTAGTAAAATCAATATCCCTTTGCTTTGATATGGAAAATAACCAAGCACTCAGACCTTCCTCGATCACAATTGGTCTACCGCTATCTTGTGTTTCATCAATAGAAAGGTCACTTTTTCTCTTATGTTTAATCAAGGCTCTAAATGTAGGTGACCAGTGTAGTATGGCGGCAAATGCTAGATGAAATACATCATGATATTTGTAATTATCATCCTCCTGATGATTATCATTTAAAGCACTTCCGATAAATACATCATTCCATTTGAGGTAAGCTTTACCATTCGGTTTTTCAACAATATGGACCTCGAACTCTACTGGTAACTGCTCGTCTTTGCTAAAATTACTATCAAACGATAGCAAAGGTAAATTAAGTTCTTCAATTGGTACAAATCTATTCCTAATTTTAAAAGTATTGTGTTCAACAATATTTAACAAATCAAGATTTAAAAAGCTCATTACTTCCGAGTATATAGCTAAAAAGTCTTTAACCTTTTCTGAAGTAGTTTCTTTACTAAGAGAGGTTGTATGACTTATCAATTCACTAAATAGCAACTCAGTATCTTTAATGCTTTTATCAAATTTAACCCTTACGAACGGTTGGTTCTTTATTCCTGATATAACAATTGCACCTTCATGCCTATCATAGGAATCGGTAACATTTATCAATTCATAGAGATCAATATTTTCAACAATAGTTATAAGTGTAAAATACCAAAAAATATCTCCCATCTCTTCGATGACTAACTCGTTCGAATGATCATTCGAATCATTGTTGAGCAACTTCTTTTTTAGTAAAGATACTAAACTACCTACTTCACTGAATAAACCCATCTGTGCCCCGAAGAGAGCTTTATCAGAAGTAAACTTATTAGTCTCCTTAACAAGTTTAACGTAGCTACTTAGAGAGATGCTGTTAACGCTAGTCATGTTAGCTTTACCTTTTTTAGAAAGTATATGGTGGTCTATTTATCAATAAATTCATGCTATGCTAGTTGAAAAATTCTTACTCATAGATGTGCTTTATATTACAGTTTGTAAAGTAATCATATCACGAAGGAGATTAAGAGCTATATGTTACACAATATACCAAAGCACAAAGTATTCGTCAGCTTCCATAATGCTGATGGTGATGATCGGGAAGAGTTCGAAAATACCTTCTCAAGTGATGTTGAAACCTTTGTTTCTCGCTCAGTTCAAGATGGTGATATTGATCCTAATAATAAGACTGAAACCACTCGTCAGGTGATTAGAGATAGATTTATATCGCAAAGCTCAGTTACTATTGTATTGATTGGTCAAAATACTTGGAAAAGAAAATACGTTGATTGGGAAATAGGCTATAGCATCAAAAAAACCAGTCAGAATACACGTTCAGGGCTTATTGGTATATTATTGCCAAGCTATCAACCGCATGCGCTAGGATTTTGCTCTTATTCATTATCTGAAAATGGAACTGTATACACGCCGTGCAATGTTCCACCCAGACTCTATGACAACATACAAGCTGGTTTTGCAAAAATTTATTCTTATCCTACAAGCCATTATGAGTTGATGGCATGGATTCATGAGGCTTTTCAAAAAAGGAATAATATACATGTTGCGCCTAACAATAATCGCACCTATTTTTCATCAAATCGTGGAGAACATCAAAATTACTGGCAAGCTTAAAATTTAATCAAAGCCGTCTTGGAGCTTTATAATATGATTACTTCTACTCAGAACTTACCACCTCTTGCCGTTCATTTTATTTGGCACCCTTCCGATAAAGAAGTTATTTTTAATGTTATTAGTGAGTTCCGTAGGTATATTACTCGCGATACAGATAGACCATTTTCACGGGAAATCAATATACCTACCTTTCTCTATAGCTCTAGGAGTCCAAGTAACCCACCGAAAAACACTCCGCCTAAGCTTGCTAATAAAAATGTTATCTTCGTATTCACTAGTGGGCAAACTTTAACCGAACCATTATGGGTAGACTATTTTAACAGACTAAACGGTAGCACTAACTACTTTATTGTACCAGTTGCTATTGACGAAGCTGGCATGAAGCATAGTTACTCTGGTGCTCTTGAAAATTATAATTTCATTAGAGCACATAATTGGCCTCACGATTACCGTATAGAAAGTGGTATTTTAGAGCTTTCACATGAGCTGTATCGTTATGGTCTGAATGATATTGATTCTGATGAGGTTGGAAAAGAGACATCAATAAAGTTATTCCTAAGCCATGCAAAAAAAGGCGATACAGGATTGAATCACGCTCAAGAAATTAAGAATTTTATTGACAATAGTAATATGAATAGGTTTTTCGATGCCAATGAAATATCGCCAGGTTTTAAATTCGATGAGGAGATAGAAAGTCATCTTAAAAATTCTACAATGATAGCTATTGTTAGTGATGCCTACTCTTCTAGATATTGGTGTCAGCGTGAGGTTTTAACTGCTAAATCAGAGTATAGACCTATAGTAGTGGTTAATAGTCTTGAGGATTACGAAGATAGAATTTTCCCTTCTATCGGTAATGTACCTTGTGTACATGTTACAGCTGAACCTTTAGCGCACAAAGATATATTACGCATTCTAATTGCATCCTTATTAGAAACTGTCCGTTTCAAATATGCTGAAGCGTCATTGAAATTTTATCAATCTCAGGGATGGATCGACTCAAAAGCTTTTATTCTTTGTCGTCCTCCTGAAGTACAACAAGTAGTAGAGATTCTGTCTAAGAATGAAAGTTCCTCAATAGACTCCAGTAGATTGCATCTTTGTTATCCTGAACCACCTCTATATGAAGAAGAAACTATATGGACAGACTATCTTAATATAACAGTGTCTACTCCTTTGTGGTCAAGTGACGAAGTGCAAACCGATAAATATAATGTTGGAATCTCTATTTCAGATTATCTTGAAGAGGGTTATGAGGAACATCATCAGCACACAGATGAGTTACAAAGACTCTCTCAAGATTTGGCGAGACACATTTTATCTCGCAATCATACTCTAATCTATGGGGGAGACTTGAGAGAAAATGGTTTTACAGAGTTTGTTCTTGAAGAAGCATCAGTATTAAAAGAGCGCTTAAAATCTGATCAATTTCACGTTGAAAATCACTTAGCGTGGCCTTTGTACTTAACTCCAGCCAGTAAAGAATTTAGTATTAAGTATTATGGTTTATTAGATATTGTCAAACATGAAGTACCCGATGACATAGATTCTATATTAAAGAATAAAGAAATTTTTCTTAAACCTGACTGTCCAGAAAACCAATATATATGGTCGCGTTGCTTAACGACTATGAGGAAAGAATCGATAGAGAGTTCAGATGTCAGAATTTTTGCAGGAGGTAAGTTAGAGGGATACTTAGGTAAGATGCCTGGAGTACTAGAAGAGTTTCTGATAGCTATCGACTTAAATAAACCGATATATTTGGCTGGAGGTCTGGGTGGACTTTGTCAAAAACTGTGTGACAGTATTCTAAATAATGAAATAAGCGAAGAATTTACTGAAGAATGGCAGATAAGTCATAATGCGAGATATATTGAACTTCAACAGATTGCAAAAGGTAATTCCTTTGAAGCTGATTACGAACAGGTAGAAACATCGTTGTTAAGTTTATCGGTTGAAAAATTGTCTTCAAAGTCTGGTTTAAGTGAAAAGGAATATACTCGCTTGATGACAACACCTTTTATTGATGAGATTGTTCATCTAATTCTTAAAGGTCTGGAGCAGTTGGAAAGTAAAATAAGTTAGCATCTTATTTGAATTAACTCCAACACCCCAATATTAAGCAAATCACCTAAGTAAAATGCTAAATAGAAAAAGGGCGCTAACGCTATATTTTATAATACGTGAGCAACCTTTTTCACTACTACCTATATCTAATCATTATCCATATATATTCATCACACTAATAATCGCAGCCCCTCGTTAACAAAGCTATGAGCATCTAAGAAATTATCATTTAATCCATAAAGTAAACTTTACTAGATGCATTATCATCAATGCGCTCTAGCACTAGCCCGCTGTTTGAAGACTAATAAGCAGACAATGATAAACACTAACAAGGCTGCTGATGCTCCAAAGCGACTTAGCGCGAGACCGCCATGATCAATAGGCTTATCTAAAAAGTCGCCTAACACCGCTCCTAAAGGCCGAGTTAAAACAAAAGCGCTCCAAAATAATAGTGTTTTAGATATCTTAGTATAAAAATGAGCTATCGCAATAAGTACTAATAAAAATCCAAAGATGATGGCACTCGTTGTATAGCCTATACCTTTTGTATCTGCTACCCAGTCACCAAGTGCGGTACCTAAGGTTTGCGAAAACATAATTGTCGTCCAATAAAATACTTCCGCTTTGGGTTTGCTGATACTGTCGACGGCGATACTACCCATCGTCTTCTGCCATGTCATTAGACATATTCCAAGTAAAGCTACTAGAAGCGCTGAGCCGCCAGCATAGCCAATTCCTAGTGATCTTGTCACATAGTCTGCTATTGTTGTACCTAAAGTCGTTGTTGCTATAATCGTGCCCCAATACAACCATTTATTAAATGAGTTGGCTTTAATCTGGGTAGCGACTGCTATAGCAAATATAATAGCGAAAATGCCAGTACTGACAATGTATCCTAGATTTAATGACATTGTTAAAGCATCACCCGCAGTCTCACCAAGCGTAGTAGCTGCGATTTTAATTATCCAAAAGGAAGGGTAACTTCCGGAACTTTGGACAAAGCGTTTAGCACTGGATCGTTACTAGAAGCAGTGGGTGAGTATTGATTGTTTAAGGTTGTATTCATGGTTAGATTCACTCTATTAGTAAACAAATTTAATGTTACGTTGTAGATGTCACTAAATTATCAATAGAGATGTTAAGAAAGTGTGAAGATGCAACTATTTAGATCTATTAAAATTTCTGGTGGTGTTCTAAAAAGTATGCTGGCGATAGAAGTCAATAAGAAATCTATGCTAAGTTCTCTGATTCTATAGGGCTTTCAAGGCTTCAAAAATTGTTCAAGTTTTAATCAGCATACTTTTTGACACACCACCAAATTTCTATGTATGAGTTTAAAAGATCAAAGTTATACAAAGTCCTCGATTATCATGTAAGTTTAAAATCTCAGAATTAGAGTCCTTCATAAAGACATCGATACCTGCCTGCTCACAGATTGATTTAACAATAGAGAGCCCAAGTCCTGTACCTTCTATTTCCTGTGATTGCTTACTTGCGCTATCTGATCTTGAAGCGCTTATACTATTGTTAAGTTTACTGTCGCTAAATTGATCAGCTGCACTAATCACTTGATTAAGCCGTATAAAGGGTTCAAAAGCTTTCTTATAATCACTAGGGTCAATGCCTGCGCCTGAATCTATGATCTGTAATACTAATTTGTTATCTAGTGTCTTGGATAGATTACTTAATTTTCCAGATTGAATCACATGTGAGCCAAAATTATATTGAGCATTTAAAGCCGATTTATCCAAACTGCCTGAGTTTTGCTCAAGTTGATAGAGTTTAACCATGACTTGACCACCAGCTAGCGTGTAAATAATGGCATTTTGAATCAGATTTTTGATGAGCAACAACAACGATGTCTCATCTATCTTTACTTTGCTACTTGACTGTAAGTCGACAGTTAGTTCGATGTTCTTATTATCAGCAATAGGAATGAGTAACCCTATGACTTGTTCGATAATAGATTTAACATTGGTTGCTGTTGTCTCGGTACCAAGCTCGGTATTGATATTACCAGCACGAGCGAGCGTTAATAATTGCTCAACCAAACTTTGATTACGCCTCAAGCGAATAGCCAGTTTATCGAGGCCTTCCGACATAACGTTATCATTACTAATACGCTGTAATCGTTGTAATTGTAGTGAGATGGCAGTCAGCGGCGAGCGCAGTTCATGGGCAGCATCAGCGATAAAGCGTTGCTGACGTTCAATACTAATTTTGACTATAGCCAATAATCTATTTAACGATTCGGCTAGTGGCAGCAATTCAGAGGGCATTCTACCAATCGATAAAGGACTTAGGTCATTCTCATTACGTGCGCTTATCTCATGATGCAATTGACGCACAGGTTTCATCATGCGCCACATGATAAAAGGCAGTAAAAGCAGTAATAATGCTATACCGATAATAAGGGGTAAAAAAGACTGTAAGGCACTAGCTTTGGCTAAATCATCCTGTAAATCTGTCTGTTGGCGCAAAATTAGAGCCACTTCTTCATCAGTATCTAAAGACTCAATCTTGACATCATTTCTATAGGTTCGCCAAGAATGACCGTCAATGTTTTGATCGCTTATCCCTTGTGGAACGCTATTTACTAATGCCAACGGTATAGGTTCTGAGTAATCATGCTCATCATCGCTTTGAACGTTCTGATAATCTTCTACCCCGTTATTGAGTGAGGCGGAGAGTATGACTATATCAACGGTGATCGCACCATCATCGTCATCGGTATCAAAGTGAATGTTGCTGCGGGCATGCTCGTCACTGTATGAATAAGCAGCATTATTATTTAAACCACTAATATTAAGCGACTGCTCTAATAAGGCAGCAGTATTTTTTAAGTTATCATCCTGAAAGTCATTTATCTCGTTATAGCTGTACCAAAATCCATAACCACCAGCCACTATTGCCAGTAGTAATAATGACACAACAGACCAAAAGATAAGTTGGAACTGTAATGAGTTAAAGGGCTTACGAAATTTAGGCATTGCTGATATACCATCCAAGGCCACGAACATTTTTGATTCTATCTTGTCCGACCTTTTTGCGTAAACTATGAATCAAAAACTCAATGGCGTTACTTTCAACTTCGCCGCCCCAGCCATATAACGAATCCTCAAGCTCATTTTTGGACATGACTTTTTCAGGCGATAGCATAAAGGTAGTGAGAAGCATGTACTCCTTTGCGGTTAAATCGATAGGGCTACCATCCATCATGACCCGTTTGTGCGCGGTATCTAAACTTAAATTGCCAACCGTCACTTGATTATCAGCCTTGCCTTGGGCACGGCGAATAAGTACTCTCATGCGTGCAAAGACTTCTCCTAACTCAAAAGGCTTGACGACATAATCATCAGCCCCTGAGTCTAAGCCTGCAATTCTATCTTTTAATTGATCACGCGCGGTGAGTATCAACACTGGTGTTTCAATCTTGGCATCGCGAATAGCAGTCAACACGCCCATGCCATCAACTTCTGGAAGACCTAAGTCTAATAAGATGATGTCATAAGGTTGCACCCTTAATGTCAGTATGGCTTGACGACCGTCTTTGACCCAATCAACCGTATAAGCCTCATCTTGCAAGGCTTCGCTCAGACTCTCGCCAATCATCAAGTCATCTTCGACTACCAATACGCGCATGGGATATCCTTATTATGTGACTAGTAGGATTAAAAAATATTTATCTATAGTGACACTTTTTATAGCGTCCTCAAACTAAAAAGCTCTAATCGATACTAGTGTACAGAGTAGAGCCGTTGTTAAGCTATATTCAACCAAGTTTTAAAATATTAATCATCATTTAACTGACTGCTGACAACCTGACCATTCATGCTATCGATTATCAGTTTATTTATGTCCATCCCTTTAGCTATTTCAATCTCATAAGCGGGTATACCGTTATCAAAATCAAACTCTGCTTCAGTAATTTTGCCACCAACACTTTGCGTTGCTTTTTGCATGGCTTGGGTTAGGGTTATTTGGGCTTGCCTCATAGCGTTATATTCTGCTAAGTCGTCTTGATCTATTTTTTCCTGCTTAGATTTTAGAACTTTGCCGCTACTGGCGTCAATTTTTACTTCATGCTCCACTCCATCATTGATAAGCTTGATTTCATACTCGCCACTTGCCATATAATCGTTTTGGTCAAACTCAGCGCTAATTAAGTCTCCTTTGACTGTTTTTTGCGCAATAGCGACGGCTTGCTCTAGACTGATTTTACTCTGTGCTATCGCGACTGCGTCACTCGTCTTTGCGCCTGAAATAGCAGGTATTTGACCTGAGGCAACAGCGAGAGTACCAATACCTAGAACGCTAAGAGCAATAAGTAGGGATTTGCTTAGGGTTGATAGTTTTTTCATCGTGTTTACTCCGTATTTAAGGTTCATGTCTGACGACTCATTATCAAAGTTGTCAGAAGTGTCGATATGAGTCCATCATACAAAACAAGACATAGAAGAAGCTTAGCGTAGAATAAGCGTTCAGTTAGCTACTCATATTTTTGGGCTATAATAGACCTCTTGCAAAAGTAGCAAAGGGAATTAAAATAAGAAGACACTCATAACTTTTTAGGAACCATGCCAAACATAGATAAGCTACTCAAACAAAGTGACGCTGGTTTTAAACGCTATACAGGCATTCATAAAGCCACCTTTTATGACATGCTTGATGCCATGCAAAAGCATGAAGCATCTAAGACCAAATCAGGCAGACCAAGTGTGCTCAGTCTTAAAGCACAAATACTATTAGCCCTGACTTATTGGCGTGAATACCGCACGCTTTATCATATCAGTATGGACTTTGGTATTCATGAGTCTTCTGCTAGTCGTATCATCCGTAAAGTAGAAGACATCCTGATTGACTCTGGTAAGTTTGAATTGCCTAAAAAGCTGCCTAGTCGTGTCGATGAGGATACCAATTGGTCAGTCGTCATTGTCGATGCCACCGAAACCCCTATTGAGCGTCCAAAAAAAACCAAAGCGACTACTATAGCGGTAAGAAAAAACAACACACCTTAAAAGCGCAGGTTATCGTTCATTGGCAAACCGGCTTGATACTTGATGTGCAAACCTGTAAAGGGTCAATCCACGATTTTAAGCTGTATAAAGATACTTGTCCTGATTGGTTACCTGAGAATACTAACTATCTAGCAGACAGTGGTTATCAAGGGTTAGCAAAGCTACATAACCAAACTTTCACACCATTTAAGAAACCTCGTGGTGGTCAGTTATTGGAGATATGCAAACAGGCCAATCACTATCTGGCAAAGTTCCGTATTGTGGTTGAGCACAAAATAGGCTTAATCAAGTTGTTCAAAATCGTGGCTCATAAATATCGTAACCGTCGTCAGCGCTATGATCTTAGAATGAAGCTGTTTGCTGGTATCATTAATTTCGAGCTAAACCTATGACTTTTGCAAGAGGTCTAGTATAATTCATAAAGTTATCACTATGAAGAAATAACAATGTTAAAAATTTTCAATAATAAAAACAAAACTTATGTTCTATTGTTTTTTTCATAAAGGCTGAAAAGCTTTGCTTGTTGTTCTTTATGTCATGTCATGTCGCGTCGTGAACTAGCGCCATGCAATCACTGTCAGCTAAGTTTTTTCTAGATTCTTTTTAGCCAAGGTATTATGTGGTATTTTTTGTGGATGAGCCGACACTCTGGCGCTATCTGGCAGCTAAAAGCAACTAAGGATGACTATGAACGTAGAATGGTTGATGGATTACATTGTTTTGATAGACTCAGGCAGCTTGTCAAAGGCCGCAGAAAAACGGGCCATCACGCATACCGCCTTTGGTCGTCGCATCAAGCTTTTAGAAGAGTGGGTTGGGGTAGATCTAATAGAGCGTACTCAGCCCATCAAACCCACACAGGCCGGACAGCTGTTTTTAGAAGCGGCGTATGAAGTCACGGCCACATTGTCTACCGTACGGGCGCAGCTACAAGGCACCATCAACACCAGCCAACAAAGCATTCAGATTGCCACCGGTAGAACGCTGGGCAGCAACTTTTTTCCACAGTGGTATCGGCAAGTCACACAAGACACAGGGTTTACTCAGATGTCTGTGCTCACCAGTGGCACTGAGTTTGCCATCTTGCGCTTTATCGCAAAAGAGTCAGACCTGCTCATCGCCTATCAAACCCCAATGACAGACTTATTGTTAAATAAAAAACAATACGAATACAAAGTATTGGGGCAGGAAATCATCGTGCCAGTAACGGCAGCGGCAAATACAGATGCCATCTTGCAACAGCTAAGTAAAAAAGCCAATATTCATAAGACCAACTGGCTAACGTATGACAAATCTTTGTCTCTAAAAGGACTGGTGTCAAATTTTTTAAATAAAAAAGACATACTGGGCAACCTGAACTCCGTGTTTGAGTCCGATAACTACGAGACCCTAAAAGCCATGGTAGTGGCAGACGTGGGTATTGCGTGGCTGCCATTTTCAATCGTAAAAAATGAACTCATTAGCAAACAGCTGTATAAAATTGGTGGACAGCAGCTGCAGCTCACTGTAGATATCGTGCTGTATAAGCGTGTGGTTGAAACCAATCCTAGCGTTCAGCAGGTGTGGGATGCAGTGCAACCCTCAAGTATCAACTTAAAATAAAACAGCGAGCGCTTCCATGCTGTCATGGTACATCGTACGTAGGAAGTATCGACAACAATGATGTTTCATGTCTATCACTGCGACGCTTACAGCTGTACATTGACACTCATGGCTATTACAGCGACGCTCATGGCTGTGCTCACAACAAAAAACGGAAGGCATGACCTTCCGTTTTTTATGGTGTATTTTTTGAGGGTTTAATAAGGCAACATCTATAAAGCCTATTTAATATAGCGAACGTGCTGAATAATGTCTTCGTAGACTTTTTCTTTGTTGGCGTTGTAGGTTTTTTTGTTCATCTCAAAGATGTTATTGCCATTGGTGTCTATAGACACAATCAGCGGGCCAAATTCTTCAACTTCGCATACCCATAGCGTCTCAGGCATACCCAAGTCTTTCCATTGCGCATCCACAATGCGTTTGACTTTGGTCGCTGCCAGCACCGCATTACCAGCTGGATACACCAAGTGGATGGCGTTATTTTCTCGGCAGCCAGCTTCGGTATTTGCTCCCATGCCACCTTTACCCAGAATCAGCTTTACCCCGGTTTGCTCAATAAACTCTTTTTCAAACTTCTCCATGCGCATGCTGGTGGTCGGGCCTACGGATACCATTTCGTATTCATCTTCGCCCAACTGGCGGATGATAGGACCGGCATGCAAAATGGCAAGGTTACGCACATCCACAGGCAAAGGCCTTTTTTCTTCAATCACTCGGCGGTGTGCCACATCACGGCAAGTGACCAATGTGCCAGTGAGATAAACAATATCACCAACCTTTAAATCTACGATGTCTTCATCTTTAATCGGCGTTTGTAAAATGTGCTTACTCATAGCGCTGCTCCTTCATGTGAGGGCATGGTAAAGTTTAAGTCTTTATCAAAGATGATCTTGCCACGACGGTGTGACCAGCAGCCGGTATTAATTGCCACGCCAATGGTAGACGGGTGGCGTGCCGCATTTTCAATATTCACGCCCATTACGGTCTTATTGCCGGACAACCCTTGCGGGCCAATGCCCAGACTGTTGATGCCTTCTTCAAGTAGCTCTTCTAGCTGAGCCGCTCGTTCGTTCGGGTTTTTGCTGTCTACGGGGCGCATCAAGGCCTTTTTTGACAGCATGGCGGCAGTTTCTACCGAGGTTGCAACACCAATACCTACCAATAGTGGTGGGCACGCATTCAGACCATAGGTGGTGAGTCTGTCTAGCACAAAACGCACCACGCCTTCATAGCCTTCACCCGGCATCAGTACCATGGCATGACCGGGCAAGGTACAGCCGCCACCAGCCATATAGGTATAGATTTCGCAGTCGTCGCTGTCTTCCCGAATCTCCCAAAAAACAGAAGGTGTGCCGTCACCCACGTTTTGCCCTGTGTTGTACTCATCAAACGTTTCAATCGAGTTATGGCGCAGCGGTGTCTCTTTGGTTGACTTTACCACAGAGTTTTTTAAGATTTTCTCAAGCTGTCCTATGAGTGGAAAGTTCTCCCCGCAGCTCACAAAAAACTGAATCACACCGGTGTCTTGGCAGCTTGGACGCTTCAAGTCTGCGGCAAGCTTTTGGTTTTCTATCATGGTGTCATAAATCAACTTGGCGAGTGGGTATTCTTCTTCGGCTCGCAGGTCGTTTAGTTTTTTGCTCACATCGTCAGGCAGATGATAGCTGACCAGTGAGATAAATTTACTCATGGTATCGCGCAATTTTTCAGCGGATTCTGCTTTGGTTATCGTTGTCATATCATGCTCCTTGGGTTTTGCCTATTGGCTATGGATAAAAGGGAAATACAATGGGTAGTAAAATAAATGTGATGATGATAGAAATGATGATGAGAGGTAGTCCGGCTTTGACATAGTCGTTAAAGCGATAGTTACCAATGTTATAAACCATGGCATTGGCTGGCATACCAATGGGGGTTGCGTAAGCAAACGACCCACCAATCACCGTTGCCATGAGTACAGCTTTGGGGTCAGCGCCAATTTGTTGAGCAATCAGTATGCTGATGGGTACAAGTAGCGCCGTGGTTGCGGTGTTAGACATGAAGTTGGTCAATACAGCAGAAAGAATTAACATGACTGCCATGACCACCATGGGAGAGGGGTTGCTACCCATGATGCTGACAATGGTGTCGGCAAGGGTTTCACCAGCGCCTGATTTTTGCAGTGCGGCAGCCAATGACAAAGAGCCCACAAATAACAAGATGGTCTTCATGTCAATGGAGCGTACAGCGGTGTCTTCATCAATGACTTTAAACACCACCAGCAGTAACGCACCCAGCCAAGCACTCACGTACAATTTGACGCCTATTTGTTTTTCAAACACCATGGCAGCAACGGTGAGTACCAACACAGCTAGGGATACATGGCGCTTCCAAGCGGGTACGGTCGAGTAGTCGACTTCTTCATCAAAGATGGTATTAGATTTAGAGGGTTTGGCATCGGGTAAAAACTTATAGCCAAAGAAAGCAAAATAGATGATGCCCACAATCAAAATGGGTAAACCAATCTTGGCGTATTCAAAAAAGCTGAATGAACCGCCTACGCCTTGCAATCCTGATTGAGCAATGAGGTTGCCCGGTGCACCAATCAAACTTAAGTTGCCACCCATGGCAGCCGCAATGACCAAAGGCAACAGCAAGCGACCTCGAGCAAAGCCGGAGCGCTGGGCAATACCAATGACCACAGGAATTAAAACTGCGGCTGTTCCTGTATTGGATAGCAAGCCGGACATGAGACCGGTGATGAGCATCACGGCTACGATGAGCTGCCGCTCGGTTTTAGCAAACTTAGTGACGACCGAGCCAATTTGCTTTGCCATGCCGGTTTCAAAGATGGCAGCCCCAATAATAAACATGGCCATAAACAGCAGCACATTGGAGTCTACAAACCCTGCAAACGCTTCGGTGGGTTCTAAAACACCCGTAATGGCAAAGCCGGTGCTGAGCAGCATGGCAGTGACTGAAAGCGGAATGACTTCAGTGGTAAATAAAACGATGGCGGCGACTAAAAAAATCAGCGTAATGATTTCTGGTCCCATAAACACTCCTTGTTATTTTGTAAGCTGGCATTTTTATCAAACCGTCTTTGGTTGTTTTTATGCTGGCTTATGCGTCCTAACAAGAAGTATAGAAACCTGAAGTTTTAATCTTGTGCAAAAATTATTCATCATTGAATAATTTTTGATAAAAATTTTGATAAGAGGCGACTTGTGAGAATAAAAGTCAGAGAAGGGATAGAAAAAAACACAGCCTGTAGCGACTAACGGTTGTAGTCGTTACAGGCTGTGTTTGGAGAGTTTATGCTTATCGTTTTAATACTTTAAAAGGGTTTCTGTCATAAAGTATGACTCGGACTTACAAAGTATGACTCGGTCTTACAGGACATCCAGTAAGGTCTTAATCCGTTGTATTGCCTGTTTGCTTTCTTCCACGCTGGCAACCAGTGCAATGCGTACAAAACCTGCACCTGGGTTGATGCCGTCTACCTCACGAGACAGATAACGCCCTGCCAACGCATGAATATTGACTTGCTCATACAGCGCTTTAACAAACGCCTCATCATCTTGTTGATAGATGTCTGGCACTTGCAACCAAAAATAAAACCCCGCATCGGGCTTTCGTAGCGACAATCTGTCACCCAGTTCATGCATCCATAAATCAAACTTTTCACGGTACAGCACTCGGTTTGCTTCTACATGGGCTTCATCTTGCCAAGCGGCAATGGATGCCAGCTGATGATGCAGTGGCAGGGCACAGCCTTGGTACGTGCGGTATTGTAAATACGGCTGCAAAATAGCCGCATCGCCAGCAACAAACCCAGAGCGCAGCCCTGGCAGGTTAGAGCGTTTGGACAACGAATGAAAAACAAGACAATTTTTATAGTCATCTCGTCCAATTTTGGCGCATACTTCCAGCAGCCCAAGCGGTGGCGTATCAAAATACAGCTCGCTATAGCATTCGTCACTGGCAAGCACAAACCCATACTTGTCAGACTGCTCAATCAAAAAGGTCCAGTCTGCTTCACCCATCACTGCGCCTGTGGGGTTGTTTGGGCTACACACAAACACCAACTGCGTCCGCTGCCAGACCGCCTCAGGAATTTGACGATAGTCTCCAGTAAAATCATTGTCTTCCGTGCAGGGCACAAAATAAGGCGTTGCCCCTGCAAGCAATGCTGCCCCTTCATAGATCTAGTAAGCGTATTATTGCTAGGGCGTGTCCCTAATTGGAAAAAGGGGTAATAGTCGCTAAAATAAAGGTTATATTTTAGCGATCGATAGGTATTCATTAAAGATGGCCAGACAAGCATTAACCGATAACCTTTGGGAGCAGCTACAAGCGACTATGGCACAACATGGTTGTGAGCTATGCTGAAAAAACCGTACACCTAAACTTGGTAAACTAAGCGTATTAATCGGAGTTTATCATGACCAAGAAAATAAGAAGCTACAGTGACGAATTTAAAGCCGAAGCTGTTAAAAAGATAGCAGACAATAACGGTAATGTTTCAGCCACAGCCAAGCAACTTGGCATTGCCATGCAAACGCTATCAAACTGGCATAACAAAGCCAATCAAGGCAAGCTTGTTGGCACAGAGCAATATGATCCTGACCTTATGAGTGCTCTTCAAGAAATAAAGCAGCTCAAGCGTCAGCTCAAAGTGGCTGAAGAGGAGCGCGAGATTCTAAATGAGGAGGGCTAAAGCGAAGCATTGCTTCGCCCCGACGCAAGAGGAGAGCTATGCTCGAGTGAGGCGACCGCGTACTTCGCGAAAAACAGCCCGTAAAGTACGCTTTTATCAAAGACAATCGTCAGATATTTAGCACCACTACTATGTGCCGTGTATTAAGCGTTAAGCCCTCAAGCTACTACGATTGGCTAAGTCGTGACATCAGCGAACAGCAGGTACACCGCAATCAGTGCGAGCTACTAGTTAAAGCCGCTCACAGTGAAATGAAAGAACGTTATGGCGTAGATCGATTGCATGCTCATCTAAGCAAACAAGGCCACAACATTAGCCTGTATATGGTAAGAAGCATCAAAGAGGAACACGGCATTAAATGTCGTCGTCATAAGCGCTTTAAAGTGACCACCGACTCTAATCACAACAAGCTGGTCTATCCGAATGTGCTGGATCAGCAGTTTGATGCCAGTTGCCCTAATGAGTCTTGGGTAAGCGATATTACTTATATCTGGACAAATGAAGGCTGGCTGTACTTAGCAGGAGTGAAAGATTTATATACCAGAGAGTTGGTCGGTTACGCTATCAACAAACGCATGACTGCTGACTTAGTTTGCAAAGCACTAAGTATGGCAATCAAAAACAAACGGCCTAATAAAGGATTAATTGTGCACTCAGACAGAGGTAGTCAATACTGTAGCCATGCGTATCATAAGATCATTAAACAGCACCAGTTTATAGGCTCAATGAGTGGCAAAGGTAATTGCTTTGATAACGCACCCATAGAAAGCTTCTGGGGCATATTGAAGAATGAGCTGGTATATCATAAGGATTATAAAACTAGATTTGCCGCCATTACCGATATCATTAGATACATCGAGCTATATTACAACCAGACTAGGATTCAAAAGGGCTTGAGCTATAAATCGCCAAGACAGGTGTGGTTTGATTATTATCGTCAAGCTGCGTAATTAAAATCTCCCAAGTTTGGTTCTACGGATTTGACGGCAGGGGTCATTTTAGCCGCTGATTAAAAAAAGAGGTATGGAAGCATGTGTACTCAGCTGTCTGAGGGGTCTGTCAACGAATATGCCATTTTAGATGCCACCATAGTTAAAGCCTATCAACACAGTGCTGGAAAAAAGGGATCAAGCCATTGGACGCAGCAAAGGTGGACTGACGACCAAAATACATACTCGAACAGATGCGCTAGGTAATCCTACTGGCTTTTATCTAACCGGTGGCGCGGCTCATGACCTGTGTGGCTCAGATAAGCTATTAGATGTCAGTATCACTCAGACATGGCTTGCCGATAAGGCTTACGATGCGGATGCCCGCGTTATTGAACCGATTGAAGCCGTACAAGGCCATGTAGTCATACCATCTAAGTGTCATAGGCTGCAGCCAAGAGACTTCGATAAAGAACTTTATAAAGAGCGGCATCTGATCGAGAACTTCTTTGCCAAGATTAAGCAGTACCGTGCAATTGCTACTCGCTGTGATAAGTTAGCCAGTTATTTCCTCAGTGCAATTCATCTGGTTTCTTGTGTCATTTGACTTAATTGATGACACGCCCTAGTTTTTTTCAAGCTTTTTACTTGACCAATGCTATCAGGCAGTATACTTAATTGGTTATCCTCAACATTAATATATTCTAAATTTATTAGCTGGCCAATACTTTCTGGAAGCGTCTTAATTTTATTAGTTCTTAATCTAAGTAACATCAATTTTTTCATTTGACTAATACTTTCAGGTAGTACATTTAATACATTATGGTTAAGATCCAAATATTGTAGGTTTGCTAGATCACCAATACTTTCTGGAAGACTCTTAAGTTTATTACTTTGTAAATCAAGTTCTTCCAAGTTTCTTAATTTTCTAATGTTATCAGGTAGCGTGCTTAACGCGTTATCGTTAAGACCTAAATCTTTTAGGTTTGCAAGATCACCAATACTTTCTGGAATTGACTTAAGTTTATTATTTCCTAAGCCAAGTGCCATCAATTTTTTCATTTGACCGATACTATCAGGTAGCGTGTTTAACGTATTATAGTCAAGCCTCAAACATTCGAGGGTTACAAGATCAGTAATATTTTCTGGTAATGTCTTAAGCTTATTGTCTTCTAAATAAATTCGTTTCAATTTTCTTAATTTGTTAATGCTATCGGGTAGTGTGTTTAACGCATTTTGGCTAATATTCAAGTATAGTAGGTTTGCTAGATTAGCAATACTTTCTGGAAAAATCTTAAGTTTATTACTTTCTAAATCAAGTTGTTTTAAGTTTCTTAATTTGCCAATGCTATCAGGTAATGTAGTTAACGCATTATAGTCAAGACTCAGATATTCTAGATTTATAAGATTCCCAATATTTTCTGGAAGTGCCTTAAGTTTGTTACTGTTTAAATTTAGCTTCTTCAAGCTTTTTATTTGACCAATGCTATCAGGTAGCGTATTTAACGCATTACAGTCAAGTCTCAGATATTCTAAGTTTGCAAGATCACTGATACTTTCTGGAAGAGTCTCAAATTTATTACCTTCTAAATCAAGTTGTTTTAAGTTTTTTAATTTTTTAATACCACGAGGTAGCGTGTTCAATACGTTTTCGTAAAGAATTAAATCTTCTAGGTTTACAAGATCACCAATACTTTCTGGAAGTGTCTCAAGTTTATTGCCGCCTAAATTTAATATTTTGAGATTAATAAGATTAGTAAGGTTTTTAGGTAGTTTCTTAAGTGATATAGCACTTAAATGTAGTTCTTCTAAATTAATAAGTTTATCCATACTCTCTGGCAGTGCATCCATATCACAATTGTAACTAAGATCGAGGCTTTTTAGGTTTTTTAAATTACCTATGGATTGTGGTACTTTAGTGATACTTTTTTCAATTAACGATAATTCAGTCAAAGAAGATAAAGCATTAGCGTCACGAGGCAGCTGTTCTTCTGAGAGTCCAAATTTATCTGCCCACACCCAAATTTCTTCCATCCATGGTTTAATTGCTAGGTCTTTTTTGGTTGTCATCGCAATTTTCCTAAGTAGTTAGCTATACAGCTTGAAGTATCGACTATGATTTTTTAACGCTGGCGAGCATAATTTAAACGCTCAATAATATATTGGTAAAATCCTTTTTAAAAAATAAGTTTAAACTTTATTGATTATAAATAATTGATTTCATACTAATATCTCTTATATCAATTCATATTGCAATGACTGCAATCTAAATACACGACAAATGGTGTCGCAGGGATAGATTGTAATTATTACGTTTTTTTATAATACTGAATAGCCCGAGGTTTTCGAAGACTTGACATTCTGATAGAGTATGTTTATAAAAAGACAAGGAGACACTTCTGAGGTTATGAGCTATTCTAAAAAAATTAGAACAAAATTTGGTAAGTTAGGTGCATCAATAGAAGTTTATTATGATTAAGAAAGTAAGAGTCTACAGTGCAGCTTTAAAAGCTGAAGCTGTGTAAAAAATAGTAGATAATAATGATGATATTTCAGTGAGTGCAAATCAGCGAGGCATAGTAGTGCAGACCTTATTTAACTGGTAGAACAAAGCTGATGAAGGCAAGCTTAGCGGCAATAAGCCGTATGACCCTAAAAGCATAGTTATTATAGAAGAGGATAAATATTTTAAAAGCGATATCAAGGTTGCTCAGGAGGATCGAGACATTATAAATGAGGAGGGATAGAGCGAAGCACTGCTTCGTTCCTACGCAAGACAAGAGCTGTGCTCGCAGTGGGGCTAGAATTCAAAAGAATTTAGGCTATAGTTAGTGGGCTTTCAAAAGTCCTGCTAATCGAAATCCTCCAAGTTTAGGTATATGGATTTGATAGCAGGGGTCATCACTGTTCGAAAAAAAGCTATTTACCAAAAATAGCAGGTAACCGTTTTATTTTTAGAGTCGTATCCGGCCCCTCTTTTTTCCATTTCACCCCAGTATTCCATGGTTCGAGTTTTAAAATTCGGCATAATGGTAGGTACAGTCGCAGTCGATGCAAACTTTAAAACGTTTTCACCACCTGATGATTCAGGTATAAAACTGAATGTATACTCCTCTAGAGGCTGACCGCGGTAGGTAACGCCTTTATTGAAAATAACTCGATATTCAGTGTATGGTTCACCTTTTTTCATTTTTACATCTTTTATCATATTTTGATATTCTGATAACCACTGCGCCTTTGGCTTTACGAAATTGTCATAGGCTCTTTGACCTCTAATACTGTCTATAAATGCTGTGTCTTTAGCAGCAATCTTTTTATAAGGCGGTTTTTCACCAGTACAAGCGTCTTCCATCCAGCCAAACACATGAACCATATCATTGCTTTTGTAGCTGCTGATACTTTTAGAAGAGCTAGGGGCAGCTAGGGTAGTTGTAGATAGTAAAGCTGCGGTCGCTAATAGAGCCAAAGAAGTTATAGATATAGATTTCATAGTCTCTCCAATAAATAAATTTAGATTATTCAGGTACATAGTAAGGAACGCATTATAGCCAATAACTGTTAGGACATACTACTAATAAACTCATAAGGAACACAGAAAGCAGCATCTTTCTTAATGTATTTGAAACATTGTAAAACATCAGAAAAGTTAGGATTTTTCTTTTCATAACGACTTTCTATTTCTTTATCCGAGATTTTTTTAAATGTTTTATAATGCAAATTTATAATTTCAGCTGCCTTACCATTGATTGAAATGCTTTCTTTTAAATTCTGGACGTTTCCGTTTTTATCAAAATCAAACGTAGCATCATTGACGGTACGATAAGTATTACCATTAGGCAGTTTGAAATTTAACTGGCTAATCGCATAACTCATACTTCCTCCTACTGCGCCATCGTAAGTACAAGCTTTTACGATGGCCTTCTTCTTACTAATAGAGTCGACGGTGGTACACTTAGTACTGCCATTAACATCATTCATGCCGGCAATGGCACTAATAGAGAGTAACGACAACGGAAGAACCATCAGTATTTTTGTGAGCTTCATGAACATATCCTTTTGTGAGTTTTAGTTTAAGTCAGAATGACTGGCTGTCTTTCTGATGAATCCATTATAGCGTCTGAAATACTGATTATTTTTCTAACCGATGAACGGTTGCCAATCGAATTTGAATTCCTAAGGCATATCCCCGTTTTTAGTAGTTAAGGCTATTAGTCGGTTTCAGAGCTTAAGAGGTTAAGAATAAAAATAATAAAGTAAAAACTCAAACCCCAAGACCCCATCTTTGAGCTCATCATCTAGTAAAATTCTAAAAAATAATGACCTCTTAAAGCCATATCAATTGTGGCTTTAAGAGGTTTTTTTTGTGCTTAAAATAATCTGAAATATTTAAAACTAGTAGCTATTCTCCAATTTTAAGCACCACAACGCTAAAGCGTTTAACACCTACATGATTACTGGATAACATGAATTATATTCACTATTTTTATAGAAATGATGAAAAATAATAAAATTAAGGTTAGGCAAAAACTTGTCAATCCTATTAAGGATGATTTGTATGTACATTCGTATGCTAGAGTCTCTTTATGTGTTTGGCAGGGATTGAGACCTAAAACGTCTTATATCAAAATTCGACATTAATAGCGTCACATAAGAAAATTAAGTTTCATAGTCCAGCCCTATGTACTATATAAATAATAGAACCTAGAAATAGAGATTAACTGCTAAGCTAGCAGTATGATTCACCTATGAAAAAGACATGTTTTAGCGAAAACCAAATCGCTAATGTACTAAAACAGGTATAACTCTAGTGGTCAACTAAGTTAGGAGCGCATATGGGTAGTTAAACCATAATTAACTATGTTACTAATACCTTGGAGCTGTCCTTCCATTCTGTTGGCGTAATACCAAACCAGCTTTTGAATTGTCGGCTAAAAACAGACAGCTCAGCATAACCCAGCTGAAAAGCCACGTCCGTTAAGCTGATGTCGCCAGTATTAATAATTCGCACTGCTTCCTTTTTTCGCACTTCCTCTAATAAGTCTCTGTAAGTAGTCCCTTCGTTTTTCAGTTGACGTTGGACTTTTTTGGGATGCTGTCCTACGCATAACGCAACATTTGCCATACTACAATCAGCAGTAGCTAGTAGCATCTTCATAGAGCTTTTTATCAAAAATACATCATCATGAGTACAGGTACTGTTTTCATTCTCTAGCTGTTGCACAATCAGTTGATTCACCAAATTGTCTTCAAAGTAGTGCGGTTTGTAGCTTAAATAAACAGTAGAAAAATATATCGCATTCTTGTTGGTATTGAACTCGACCGGGCATCCTAATATTTGGGTTAATAACTTTTTTGATTGAGGCGATGGATTTTGTTTTAATCTTACTTTTTCTGGACGCCATTTTGGACTAGTTAAATCTTTTAAAATATTACAAATTAAGCATATAGATAGCTGTGATTTCTGTGCTCTATCTATGTTCTGTGTATTTTGACGCACCACATCAAGCTCGCATAATTTATCAGAGACCTCATTGATCTGGAAAACAAAACTTTCAGCATGACTATAAATATATTTTTGTGCCACAAGTAATGCTTTGGCTATGTCAGTTTGTTTAGACATGTAGACGCCAACCAACCCTATCGTCTGGATACTCTGCTTGGCGGCAAGCTTTAAACCAAAACATTCCTCGTTACAGACAATCGCTGCCAGCTCTAATAAATTAATATATTTATCATGATCAATCAGAGAATTTGGTTCGCGTATCACAGAAGGTATTAAGCCTATCCTATCAAAGATATTTGTAGGATCTTTTCCATAGCTGCGAACCAATTCTTCAAAACCGTTTAGACCTGCCGCTCTGATGTAGCTACCCATATCACCCTCTATTTTGTCTCAAGTAGTTAAATTAATGTCCTATATAATCAATTTTTTGTCCTAAAATGTCAAGAAGTAATAAGTAGGCTTTGCTACAGTAAATGAATAAAGATTCAACTTATCCATTAAAACCTCATTGAATCAACCTCATACCGGCTGTAAAAGGGAGTTTTTATGAAAGCCAACTTCGATTCTATTGACCTAGAAAGTCAATTACACGATTGCCTACAACAGCAAAAGAACTATGCAACTATAGAAGGTATCGAAAGCATTGCAGTCAGAAAAGCGCATTTATTAAGTTTAAAGGCAATCATTAATGATCACCGTGAAGCATTAATTGAAGCCGTCAATCAGGACTATGGTAATCGTTCAAGACATGAGACTTTGCTAGCTGAAATTATTATGGCAACAGATGATATCAATAGCAGTATTAAACATTTAAAAAAATGGACCAAGGTACAAAAGCGCAAAGTGGACTTGAGCATGTACTTTGGTGCAAAAAATCGCCTGATCCCGCAACCTTTAGGCGTTGTTGGCTTAATAGTGCCATGGAATTTTCCTATTAATTTACTATTTTCTCAGCTTTCAGCCGTTTTTGCTGCTGGCAATAAAGCAATGGTCAAACTATCGGAGAACTCGCGTCACTTAGCTGCTTTATTGATTCAACTGATTCCGCAGTATTTCGAACCTGAAAAACTACAGATTTTTGACGAAACGGGCGGGGTAGGTGTTGCTTTCTCTAAGCTACCTTTTGATCATCTTATATTTACCGGTTCTGGCGCTACAGGCAAAAAGGTTATGGCAGCGGCGGCAGAGAATTTAACAGCAGTCACTTTAGAGCTAGGCGGTAAATCACCTGCGGTCATTGATCCCAATTATCCTTTGACAAAAGCAGTTGAGCGCCTCATGTTCGTCAAACAATTCAATGCTGGGCAAATCTGTACCACTATCGATTATTTATTTGTACATAAGTCACAAAAAGATCACTTTATCCAAGCGGCTAGTGAGTGGGTAGGAAAGCATGTCCCTGATATTCATCATAAAGACTATACCTCAATTATTGATGATCGCGCCTTTCAGCGTTTGTGCCACTGTGTGGAGGTAGCAGAAAATAAGGGCGCTACAGTCATCAACTTAAATAATCAACAAGCAGATAGCTCAGCGCGTAAATTTCCACTGACTTTGATTTTTGATAGTACTGATGAGATGGAAATTGATACTAGAGAGACCTTTGGTCCGATTCTGATGGTTAAGACTTATCTTCAGCCTGAAGAGGTCGTCACTTACATCGCTCAGCGCGATCGTCCGTTAGCCTTTTACCCGTTTAGCCAAGATAAAGCTCTAGTTAACTTTTATATCAATAACGTGATGTCTGGCGGCGTATCAGTAAATGATGCTTTATTTCATGTCGGTCAACATGACTTGCCGTTTGGCGGAGTTGGCGCTAGCGGTATGGGCCATTATCACGGTTACGAAGGATTTTTAAACTTCTCAAAGATGCGACCTGTATTTTATCAAGCTAGCTTTTCAAGCTTAAAGTTTTTGGCACCGCCCTACGGTAACTTTGCCGATCGAGTTCTGAAGTTTTTGACCCATGCCAAATCTTAGTGTAGAGAGCCATACTCAAATACAATCCTACACTTCAATCTTTAAATTATCGAAAAACTATCTGTATTAACTAAGTGACAAAACGCAAACTATTAAAGGAGTTAATAGCATGTTAAATAAGGATATTAAACCACAGTCAGAGCCACATTTTGATTTTGATCAAATCATTATTGGTTCAGGGTTCGGTGGTTCTGTCAGTGCATTACGCCTAAGTGAAAAAGGTAATAGCGTGTTAGTCCTTGAAAAAGGATTGCGCCGAGAAGATAAGGACTTTCCAAAAACGAACCTAGAGACCAAAAACTATCTATGGATCCCTGAATTAGGTATGAAGGGCACGTTGCAAATAAGCTTTACTAACAAAGTCAGTGTTCTTCATGGTGTAGGTGTTGGCGGCGGGTCACAGATTTATGCCAATGTACATTTTATCCCTGATGATGAAGTCTTTAATTCTAAAGCTTGGACGAGGCTACGTAGCGATTGGAAAGAGACGCTATTGCCTTACTATGGGTTGGCACAGCGAATGCTTGGCACAGCCAAAAACACTTATACCAACATCGCTGATGATACCTTACAAGAGGTAGCACAAGAGATGGGGTATGGCGATAGCTACAAAACCGTCAACACAGGGGTGTTTTTTCCATTACCAGACGGTGAAAGAGGCAAGATTGTAAAAGACCCTTATTTCAATGGCGATGGGCCAGATCGTCGAACCTGTCAGTATTGTGGTAACTGCATTATTGGCTGTCGATATAACTCTAAAAATACCTTAATGAAGAATTATTTGTACTTTGCCGAGCGTAATGGCGTTGAGATACGCCCTAGCTCTGAAGTGGTCAAAATCATTCCGTTAAACCATGATGGTAGTGATGGCTATGAGCTTATTGTGAAAGAAACGCTTGGTAAAAAAGTGCGCCAGTATAAATTACGTAGCCGAGGGGTTGTGGTATCTGGCGGCGTCATGGGGACAGTGCCGTTGTTACTCAAAATGCGTGATAAATATAAAACGCTGCCAAATATCTCAGCCGAATTAGGGCAGGAAATTCGTACTAACTCTGAGACCTTAACCACTGCTAATGATACTCGTGAAAAAGTGGATGATGGAGTCGCCATTAGCTCATTTATATCCGTTGATGAAAACACCAACATGGAGGTTAATCGATTCAGAGAAGGATCAGATGGCGCTTGGTTATATACGCCTTACGTTCCGATGGTCACAGGACCTAGATTTATAAGGATTGTGAAATTCTTTATTAGTAGTTTAATCCATCCGTTAAAGACCAGCAGAATGCTGCGTCCAAAAGGCAAAGCTCGTAGTTCTATTTTGTTTTTGGTGATGCAAAAATCTGAGGCTTTTATTCATTTAGAGTGGCGACGCCAGTGGTATCGCTTTTTTAAAAATGGTATCACTGCTGTACAAAAAGCCAATGACACTCCGTTGACAGTCTCTTTTCCATCAGCTGAAAAAGCAACCCGATTATATGCTGAAAAACTAGGAGGGGAACCAGGATCGTCATTGAGTGAAGTCCTACTAGGAACACCAACTACAGCGCACATCATGAGTGGGGTTTCAATGGGTACCGACGCATCCAACGGTGTCGTAGATTTCTCAGGGGAAGTGTTCGGTTACAAAAACTTGCGAGTGCTTGATGGGTCAATCATTCCGGGGAATTTAGGGGTCAATCCATCTTTGACTATTACCGCTCTCTGCGAGTTTGCCATGAGCCAAATCCCTGTATTTTCGGAAGAAAAGGCCGCTAAGATCAAACGTATTCAATTCAATGAACCGCTTGTAGGACAAATCTCTCATATCAAGGGGATAGGAGATTTAGCAGGTGACTTAAACCAGATAAAAGAAAAGGATTTCGTATGATGATTAAGAGAATTTTAGTAGCCGCAATTTCGAGCATATTAATGCTAAGTGCAGCGCAAGCGGATGATAGTTTGAGCAGTAAACCTGCGAGTGAATTCACCACGCAGCAAAACTATGCCGTATTATCACAATTACCTTTTGATGATAAACAGGATTTTGAATTTGCTGCTAAAGGACTGATTGCGAAGCCTGAGTTGAAGCAAATAAAAAATGCAAAAGGAGAGGTTGTCTGGGATCTAGCGAAATTTGATTTTTTGAATCAAGATAAGTTTATGGCCTCAATCAATCCAAGTCTACAACGTCAAGCCAAGCTCAATATGAACTATGGCCTATTTAAAGTCACGGATCGAATTTATCAAGTTCGTGGTTTTGATCTGACCAATATTACCTATATCCAAGGAGATACAGGCTGGATTATTTTTGATCCATTAACGGTACCAGAGTCTGCAAAGGCCGCCCATGCTTTAGTGACCAAGCATTTAGGCAAGCGCCCTGTTAAAGCAGTCGTGTATAGCCATGCTCATGTCGATCATTTTGGCGGAGTAAAAGGCGTTATTAGTCAAGAACAAGTAGATAGCGGTGAAGTACAAGTCATCGCACCACGTGACTTTATGGAGCATGTCGTTAAGGAAAATGTACTTGCAGGCAATGCTATGTCGCGGCGCGGCTCATACCAATACGGCATTATGATACCCAAAAATCAATATGGTGTGGTAGATGGTGCATTGGGAAAAGGAGTGCCTACTGGTTTGGTGGGTTTGATTGCGCCAACTTATATCGTAGAACAAGATCAAGAAACTTTAAATATTGATGGCGTAGAAATGGTGTTCCAAAATACACCAAATACAGAATCCCCATCAGAGATGAATACCTGGTTCCCTCAGCTCAAAACCTTATGGATGGCAGAAAACACCGTCGCAGGTATGCATAACGTGTACACCATACGTGGCGCAGCTGCTCGGGATGCCTCCATGTGGAGTAAAAGCATCAACGCTGCATTACAAAAATTTGGGGTGAAGGCGGACGTTTTAATGGCTTCCCATCATTGGCCGCGTTGGGGTAAAGAAAATATTGTGAAGTACCTAGAAAAGCAACGTGACATGTATGGCTATCTACATGATCAGAGCCTGCATTTAGCAAATAGTGGGGTAACAATTAATGAAATTCATAACGAATTTAAGATGCCTAAAGCTTTAGACCAAGAGTGGTATAACCGCGGTTATCATGGTTCAGTCAGTCATAATGTGCGAGGAGTAGTCAATAAATATATAGGTTATTACGACGGTAATCCAGCTACCCTAAATAAACTTAGTCCAGACGAGGCAGGCAAGAACTATGTGGCTTTGGCAGGTGGTGGTGAAGCATTGTTGAGAAAAGCGAAAGTGGCTTTTGACCGTGGCGAGTATCGCTGGGTTGCAGAACTGATGAATCATTTAGTATTTGCAGAGCCTGACAACATAAGAGCAAAATCCTTACAAGCAGACACTTTGGAACAACTTGGCTATCAAGCCGAAAGTGCAGGATGGCGAAATTCCTATCTGTCAGCAGCTTATGAATTACGTCATGGTGTACCTAAAGAGGTCAAAACGACTCAAGTTGGTCCAGACCTCGTAATAGCGATGGATACAGAGTTGGTATTTGACTACATGGGTGTGCGCTTAAATGCTGAGCGTGCGCTAGATAAAGCGTTTAAAATTAACTTTGTACTGCCAGATCGCAATGAAAAGATCGCCTTAGAATTAAAGAATTCACATTTAAATGTGATGGCTAATACTCAAGCACCTGATGCTGATTTGACTCTCACTTTAAATCGTGAAGATTTTAATAAATTGTTAATAAAAACAGCCTCTTTTGAGGCGTTAGTGGCACAGGGGAAAGTACAGCACCAAGGTGATTTAAAATTGATTCAGCAGTTTTTCTCTATGCTAGATGACTTTGAGTATGGGTTTAATCTGGCAACACCTTAATAAGGTGAAAAATAACTTAAGTTCACTAATAAAATTTAGATAGTTCATAGTAATGGTTTTCGTAAAGTGATATTTATCAGCTTTTCATGGGTATGTTCATAGCTGTTTTTTAAACTGCTTTGTAGTATTGAGCGAAGCACTTTATTACAGCAGATAATATCAAATGGTTGATTGTTATTTGAAATAAGGATATTTTATATGTTAGGAAATATGATGTTTAAACCGCTGCTGATTAGCAGTTTAATTGAACATGCTGCACACTACCATGGCGATACAAAGATTTTTTCTAAAGAGGTGGATGGTCACATCGTTGAAACCACATGGCTAGAAATTTCTAAAAATGCAAAAAGGTATGCAAATGCATTAAAAAGTCTAAACCTACAACCGAATGATAGAGTAGCTACAATAGCATGGAACAACCATCGTCATCTAGAATCTTGGTATGCAATTTCTGGCTCAGGTATGATATGTCATACTATTAACCCACGCCTATTTCCTGAGCAATTGACGTATATTATTAATGACGCGAATGATAAGGTTTTAATGTTTGATAAGACATTTGTGGCTTTAATTGCATCTATCCAAGAAGAGATTCCAAACGTCCAACACTTTGTTTGTATGAGCGAAGCAGATCCTGAGATCACTAAGGTTTTGCCAGGCGTAAAATTCTAGGGGCTGTCCTAGATAACTAGCTCAAACCCTTTTTAACCCATTGTTTTAATTGTAGTAATTGCGACTTTGGGTTACTGTGATTAAAACGCCACTCACATTCCTTTAAATAGAGGTGAAAATGCTCTTTTGGAACTCCGTTAAACTTGCGTAGATGCCGTTTAGCTTGGTTCCAGAAGTTCTCTATACCATTAATGTGATTCTTGTCATTAACAAAGGTTTTGGAGTGGTTAATACGATAATGAGTAAACTCACTGACATCTAATGCGTTATAGCTTTTAAATGAGTCAGTATAAACAATGCTATCAGGCTTCACTTTTTCTCTTATGATGGGGATCAAAGTATCTGCTTTAGCATTGGGTATAATACAAGCGTAGACCTTGCCATTACGCTTTAGTAGACCAAACACGGGCACTTTGCTACCAGCACCTCGCCCTCGCTTGCCTTTACGAGTGCCACCAAAGTATGACTCGTCTACTTCGATTTCGCCCTCAAATAGACCAGGGTCTTGGCTATTCTCGTAAATAAGCAGTCTTAGCCTATGAAAGTAATAACTGGCTGTCGTTTTATTAACACTAACTAAGCTTGCTGCTGTTCTGGCGGTAGAACCGGCAACAAATAACTCGATGAGTCTGTTTTGTTTATACCAACTTAGTTTACTCTTTCTCATAGTGCTATCCTAAATAATTTTACTTATCTAGGACAGCCCCAAATTCTATGATGAGTTAGTTGCAGCACAAAAAGCAAGTTTTGAGTGGCCTGAGTTTGATGAAAATACAGCAAGTTCATTATGTTATACCTCTGGAACTACAGGGAACCCAAAAGGAATTTTATATTCACATCGATCAACGGTTCTACATAGTTTTGTAACCTGCTTCCCTGATACTATTAGTTTATCTTCACGCGAAATTGTCCTTCCCGTAGTTCCGATGTTCCATGTAAATGCATGGGGTATTCCCTATGCATCTGCAATGGTTGGATGTAGCTTAGTACTACCAGGGCCAGATTTAGATGGCAAAAGCTTAGTTGAACTCATTGATCGTTATGACATTACTATGGCTTTGGGTGTACCAACGATTTGGCAAGGGCTTTTAACATATGCTCGAACTTCAGCTACCAAGCTTAAGAGTTTAACAAGAACTGTCGTGGGTGGTTCTTCTTGTCCACCATCAATTATTTCAGAATTTAAGGATCGCTATGCTTGTGACACTATTCATGCATGGGGAATGACTGAAACAAGTCCGCTAGGTACGATTAATCAGTTGAAGGCAAAGCATGGTGAATTGTCTGAAGATGAACAGCTTAAGATCCGTTTATCTCAAGGGCGCCCACCTTTTGGTGTTTCTATCCGTATTACAGACGAAGAAAATGGAACTAATCGTTTAGCTGAGGATGGACGACAGACAGGACACCTACAGATTAAAGGACATTGGATTATTGAGCATTATTATAACAAAGATATGGCCTTACTAACTGAAGACGGTTGGTTTGATACAGGCGATATCGCTTCAATCGATAGTGATGGTTATCTCAGTTTAAGTGATCGTGCCAAAGACTTAATCAAATCAGGAGGTGAGTGGATTTCATCTGCTGAACTTGAAAATATTGCATTAGAACATCCAGGAGTTGCGATGGCAGCTGTAATTGCTGCTGTGCATCCGAAATGGGATGAACGCCCAGTTTTAATTGTAAAAAAACATAGCGAGAATCAAGCTACAGAAGAATGCGTTCTGCAGGTTTATCAGGGAAAAATTGCTAAATGGCAGATACCTGACAAGGTTATCTTTGTTGATGAAATTCCAATTAGCGGTACTGGAAAAATGGTAAAAAAGGATTTACGTGAGAAGTATAGTCGAATTTTATTTGAATAGCTAAGAGGCATGAAACTCCAAGTTTAACCTTCTCAGCTAATAAAAGTATAAAAATCAACAACCTCTTAAAGCTATATTCTTTATAGTTTCAAGAGGTTTTTTTATGCCTAAAATAATACTAACTCCTTAATAATACTAATTATTTTATGATATTAAGACCCGCAATAATAAAGCGTTTGACACCTAAGTGTTCATTAGATAACATGAATTATACTCACTATTTTTGTAAAAAAGATGAAAAATAATAAACTTAAGGTTGGGCAAAAGCTTGCCAATCCTAGTAAGGATGATTTGTATGTACATCCGTATGCTAGAGCCGCGTTATGTGTTTGGCAGAGATTGAGACCTAAAACGACTTATATCAATACGAAGTTTTTGGATAACTTCTACCGTCCACCACTGCGCTTGGTTGATGGAGGAAGCGGTACTTTCTATTTCTTTAATGATTTCCAAAGAGTCGATCAGGTCTTAAGGTTCGAGAATAATAGGGATTATCCGTGTTTAATAATCCCTGAAAGTATCAAAGACGTTCAGCAGCTCGCATGGATAGAGGTTATAGACTTGATGTTCTTGAAAGGTATTCACCACCCTGATTTGTTTAATGCACTTAAAAGTACTGCACCTCAAAGCGTCATATGCCAACTAATGGGCATTAGATGTCTGACTATAAAAGGCTATTGCCATTTTGCAGGTATTAGCCAGAGTAGTTATGAATATCGCCAATGTAAGTTTGCACTAGAAGATCGAGCTCTAGGTATTCCTCAAAGTATGAGCTGGTTGAGTGGTGCACCTTAATGAATATAAAGCAGTTTGATAACAGCGAATTACAAAAGGTTTTAGATCATTTAGTGCCACTTGATTCACCATACTGTATAAAAGTACAAAACCTGATTATTAATACTTTTTATATTAATCTAGGCTTTTGCCTACATATTGGTGAGCAAGCCAGCCTAAATATGCCAGTATTTACATTGTCTGAATGTGAAGCTATCGCCAGGAAAGTCGTCAAAGAGAAAAAAATTGAAGATTGGGCAGTCACTTATATGCTGGTCTTGTTTTACCAGAGGTATGGTCAAGCACGTAGTGATGATGAAGCATGGCAGTTTATGAGCGCATATCTGCAAATAATTATTATGATTGCTATACGTAAGGATGAGCACTCCGCCAAAGTCAGTCAGCTAAGTGTGCGTCTGAGGATGGGCTTAAAGGACAATAACCCACAGTCAGAGATTGTTAAAAAACTGATTGATATCCATGCTCAACGTGCTTCACTGACGAATGCACTAGCAGTATTACGCGTATATGAAGCTAAGACAAGAAGTGATGAAGAGTCAGGCAAAGTGGTTAATCAAAAGTTGGCTGGTAAAATTGGTCAAATAAGACTTGCCTATGAAGTTGTTGCAGAGAATAAAGCGTTTGTGGGTAAAACCTATACCAACTCACAAAACAATGAGCTTAGTAAAGAACACTCTAATAAGCTATACCTTGATTGTACTGATGAACCATTAAGAGCAACAGTATTTGGCAAACCCCATAAAAATGATAACGTGGCGGATGCTGAAAATACTGCTGATGATGACCCGCCTGCGCTCTTAGATAATGATTTTAAGCCTTCCAGGACAACCGCTAAATCCTCAGAATTACAGCAATGGAAGCTAAAAAACAATTATCGACATGCCCGCCGTAACCAGTTTCATTTTCCTACTAATCTACGTCAACTAAGTCTACTGAGCTATCAGATGTTATTTGCTCGGGTGTGGCAGCTTTTTGGCGTTGTTAGCTATAAACAGCGTCAGGTTTATGCGGTCATATTACTATCACTACTAAGTGGTCGGAAGATTCAAGACGTGATTTATGAGTTAGAACTGGATAAAAGTCAGCGCAAGTGGTTGAGTCATGAGAGCGGTTCGGCTGCTGATAGTTATGCTATGAGTAATACTATTAACGTAACTTCAAATCGTAGAAGCCACTTATTGCCACATCGTCAAAGCCATGATAATGAATTTAAATTACCTCTGCCAGCGAGGCTACAAGCAGTTATTGAAAATAAGTTTTCGGTGGATGGCGATGAAGTGTCTGAAGTGCTGGCAAGCTTGAAAGTGCAACTAGAGCTACCGGTGTTATCAAATCAGCATATTGACGCTTGTTTATATACAGTTATAAAGAATGAGCTGCAAGAGTCATTACATGCCGACATGATTACTGGAGTTGATGTGAAACACAGCTCGCCCTTGTACTACACCAGTATTGAGACAATAAGCTTAGAGAAGACTTACTACAGCGCCATACAACTATTGACCGAATACTGTACTGCGGACAGCCAAGGTGAGCTGCGACAGCTTAGTATGTCTAGCACGAAAAGCAATCGTTATAAAAAATATATTGGTAGTGACATGACTTTAAATATTGATATCTGCCAAAGATTTTTTGATGAGCTTGCTGAAGCAACTGAGAGTTATAACGGTCGATTAAAGCGGAACGTAAGCATAAGGCAGGACCGTTATATTGAGCAGTTTAATGCTTATGGTGTCTGGTTATGGCACATCATCTTTATTCAGACTGGTATTAGACCCGTAAAGCATGCGCCTGGGCTTTTAAATCAATTTGATTTTAGGCAAAGGCTGTTATGGGTGTCGGATAAAGAAGAGCGTCAGGGACAAGGGCAGGGAAGGCTTATTCCTCTTAGTGATTTCTTAATCACAGCGATTCAAAATTATATTGAATATATCAAGCAATTTGCGGTCATGCATAATTCTATATATCCCAATGACCAATTTCCTATAAATAAAATTTTGAACTCTAGTCAGCCACTCATTCAGCTATTTAGCCAAAATCCCAAAGGCTTTACCGGTATTAAACCTAGTAAGGTTCGCTATCAGATAAAACACTTTTTTAGTCACC
The DNA here is from genome assembly GCF_016613355.1 of Psychrobacter sp. M9-54-1. NCBI lineage: Bacteria > Pseudomonadati > Pseudomonadota > Gammaproteobacteria > Moraxellales > Moraxellaceae > Psychrobacter > Psychrobacter sp. M9-54-1. The sequence goes on from NZ_JADGFW010000037.1 coordinate 59,480, forward strand.
AAGACAACTGGCTTAGACATCAATTACGCTCACTACTAACGAATAAGTCTCCTGAGCATTTGATCTGCGCCCTATATGGTCATGAACATCCAGATCAGGAGGCTATGCATCCCATGTCGTCATTATCCATTAATGAGCTAAAAGCGTTATCCGCTGACTTAGAGAAAGTTGCAGTTGAGCTTAATCTACGACAAGTTGAGGTGAATATATATGGATAATGCCGTTGCTCATCAGTTAAGAGAAGAAAATAAAAGCAAGAGTCATGAGAGTATCAAAAATGAGGCAAAAGTTTTGATAGCTTCGTATGTTGATGACAATCACATACCCACAGGAACAGACCTAACTGAATACTATCAAACCATTGGTAGCATACTTGAGGTGCATTTTGATACTGCGCATAGCTATCACTTAGCCAGACAAGGATTTTTAGAATACATACGGAGTTATAACAAAGCTCATGAACTGAGTATGGATGAACCAGTTGTGCCAGTCATAGCAGAGCGTGATCATTTAACAATATCCTATGATTGGATGGTAAGTGGTGCTCAAGTAAGCCTTGCTAGCCAGCAAATAATTGAGATATGGCAACGGAAAAGAAGGTTCTCAAACAATGATTTGATTGAGTCAGTGCTCTACTGTAGCGTGATGTATGGGGGATTGAATGACATAGATGTGTTAAAAGCACTGTATCAATGGCTCCTAGGCGAACGTGACATATATCAATTGCAACTACCAGCAACTGATGAATTATCAGGTCCAGGCATCTACCATGAGAGTCTAGCGCTAATCTTGCTAAGTATTGATGATGACAATTACGGTTGTTCTTATTCGCAAGGATATACCTCAGAGGATGTGTCTGCTACAAGCTTACAGCGCTATGTAGAGTACATACCTGATGATATGACACTTTGCTTTTTATATGCGCTAAAAGATAAAAACTTAAAAAAAGAAGGTGTGAAATCGTTTGAAATCATTGTTGATGATATTTGTAAGAAGCTAAAACTACAGTATAAAGATAAAAGTAAACCACATTTATCACACTTAATAAAATACGCTGACTATCATTGGCGGCAGATGAAGGGAGGCGATATAGACACTGCGCTGGCTATGGTTAGACAGGGCAAGATTAAAACGACGGGCTTAACCACAAAAAAGCTTATTAGTTATAATCAAGAGGTGTTCAAATCAAACCCACAGCCGCTTACTTGGTCAGAGTTATTTATAGCAAGTTATTCAGAATCAGACAAAAAAGGTAGTAATAGTAGGGAGTATCCAAGCTTTAGCAAGAATCTCATTAAAGAGGTTCAAGATGCCCTTAAAGGCAGTAAAGCATCCGCTATTATACAAGTAGAACTGTTACAGCAGGAGTTAACCCAATCCAACGCCATGCGTCTTTTAGGATGGGTAAAGAGCTTATTGGATGATAGCAATAACAGATTAGATACCATCAGCAAATATCTGGGATGTATTGGTCGGGATTGGCTGATGCTAACAATGGATGAGAATCTTGATGAATGGTCTGGTGAGGACTTTGAAGCTGTATATGAGGAGATCATTCAAAGTAAGATTAAGGATGGAAGAAAGCAGTCTATTTTGAACAAAGACTCAGGCTTTGGCGAAGACAATCTAGATGAGGATGATGACTTAGTTGGCTGTACAGACGATGTGTTAAGTAAAGGTAGTCTCAATGTCTTGAATAATGAGCATATAAGCAAAAACAAAGTTTCATATCTGGATAAGCTCAAAGATACTCAAAAATTTACTTACGGCAGACTACGAGCTTTCCATGATTATCAGCGAGCGTCCTATAATGCGCCGTTTGTGTATTTCCCATGGGGTAATAAACGCCAAGTGGTAAATGCGAACATGATATCACCTCGGATATACCATGCGATGAAAGAGTATCTGGTCAATTCGGGTTTAGACGATGAACAGAAAAACCTTTGCCTAGTAGTGTTAAGTCTTGCGTATCGAACAGGGTTGCGAATTAAAGAACTTATCGGTGTTAAAGTTCGTGATATAGCTGACATCTATATTGATGAGCATGGGCAACGAATACAGCAGCCACAAATATGGTTAAGACCAAATCGCTATCGGAGATTGAAAAGTAGCAGCGCAAGCCGCCTTATACCGATTAACTGCCTACTTAAGAAAGACGAGCTAACACAATTTACTCAGTTATATCGTCAGCAGAAAAGATTGAAGCGTCGTTACTTGTTTTCTCAAGGTTCAGGTGATCAGCCGTTACCCAGTGTGGTTTTTAGTAACCTTATGAAGTTAATTTGGGACAGATTGCTAGGAGAACACAACTTCACATTTCATAGCTTTAGGCATACTACGATTAGTCAGCTGGCGTTAGTACTAAGTAAGTCGTCATTGGCACAGGTGATGACTGATTATGATAATGAGCAGTGCGAAAAAGTCATAAAAGGCGTCCTTGGCTATCATAAAGATCAAGGCGCTTGGATTGGGCTGGCTAGCTTTGCAGGGCATTTAACATGCGACACAACCTTTGAGCATTATATTCATACTGCTCATCTGCTGGCAGGGGAGCGGCTGAGTAACGCTTGCTTGGAGCTGCCTATAACAGTTTTAGAGCTAATAACAGAGCTAGATTACTCTATCATTTATAGGCAAGATAAAACTGCTTATGATGCAACGATGAAGACTGTAAAGTTAAATAAGATAAGAACATATTTTCTTAAAAAAACAGCTGTTAATAAAACACCATTATTTAAGAATGCAGATGAACCTGATAACAATGCTAGCCAGCAACTGCTAAACGGTAATTTGAATGGATTTAATGAGTCAAATACAAATTCAATTTTCATTCATCCTAAATATGCGGACGTCATAGGTTTTCTAGAGGAGCTGCAGGAGTTAGGCATAAACTCTCGAGATGAGATGTTACCTGAGATTGCTATTAGACATGGTATAAGTCTAAATGAGTCTAAATGTTTATATCTGCGCGCTAATGAGCTGTTCAACGATGACAGGCTATTACTAGGTAGGCCTAAAGGTAGTAAAAACCAGGAAGTAATAATTAGAGCATTAGATAGGGCGTATCAGATGTCTATAAATGATCCTGAAAAGTTGAGAATGTTTATTGAAATATTTGCACATAAACATAACTTAAATAACTCATCGATTCATTTTGGTATTAAGGAGGCCCAGCTTGAAATGCTACAGAGTTTTATGCTGGTAGGTTGTCAGCTTATTGATGCCAGTCATTGGCAGGTCAGGGCATATAGCGAGCAAGTTGTAAGTGATGTTAAAAAAGACTTGAGTCTGAATAGCTCAATACGTGTCGGTGCTCGTGAGAGTTTTCATGGCTATGAGGTAAGGGTAGTACAGAAAAAACGTAAACACTCTGACAAAAACTTGGCTACCACTGATCACTATTATGCATCATCGGGGGTGCTAAAATATTTGGGATGCTTACTAATGGTGCTAATTAAAAACTAGGGCGTGTCATCAATTAAGTCAAATGACACAAGAAACCAGATGAATTGCACTGAGGAAATAACTGGCTAACTTATCACAGCGAGTAGCAATTGCACGGTACTGCTTAATCTTGGCAAAGAAGTTCTCGATCAGATGCCGCTCTTTATAAAGTTCTTTATCGAAGTCTCTTGGCTGCAGCCTATGACACTTAGATGGTATGACTACATGGCCTTGTACGGCTTCAATCGGTTCAATAACGCGGGCATCCGCATCGTAAGCCTTATCGGCAAGCCATGTCTGAGTGATACTGACATTTAATAGCTTATCTGAGCCACACAGGTCATGAGCCGCGCCACCGGTTAGATAAAAGCCAGTAGGATTGCCTAGCGCATCTGTTCGAGTATGTATTTTGGTCGTCAGTCCACCTTTGCTGCGTCCAATGGCTTGATCCCTTTTTTCCAGCACTGTGTTGATAGGCTTTAACTATGGTGGCATCTAACATGGCATATTCGTTGACAGACCCCTCAGACAGCTGAGTACACATGCTTCCATACCTCTTTTTTTAAACAGCGGCTAAAACATGTATTAACTACTCTAAAGTCACCGAAGCGTTCAAGTAGATCACGCCAAGGAACACCATCTTATAGCGGTAAAGAACGGCTTCCACGAATAACTAGTTATCTTTTGCGATAACACCAACGTCACTGGGTTGTCTAGGTAGGATGCCTTTAATTTTCTTCTATTGGTCATCTCGCAGGGCATGTCGTCTTGTCATAGGCGTTGAGCTCAAGTTTCTAGGTATACTACAGCTTATTCTGAAATATCTCTGCTAATTGATGACACGCCCTAGATCCTTTTACAATTTTAAATGACTATTTTCTTGAATGTAACTCGTAGTAGTTATCAAGCTGACTCATCCGAATTGATCATATGAGCATTAATAAGTCTATTAGTGATGTGACAGAGCGACAAGTCATATTTTGAAGGGGCTATAACCTGATTTTTAGCTTTTTCGACCTAAAGGTTGTCATGAATAATATTGCTCTGAATGCTATAGAGCATAAGGGTTGTCACGTTGTCACGGTAAAAAAGGGTGTAGAGACAAATGATGACTATAACATCCTATCTAGTTAGATATTGTACTTGATGATCACAACGCACGCTTTATGCATCTGCTGGCATGTTACGAAAGGCTTGTTTAAGTCAAGACTAAAACTAAATTCAGATTAAACAGCAAAATTAGAACAAAGTAAATATCACGAAGATAAAGTTGAGCTTTAGTAGATAAATAGTTAAATTATCGGCAAATATTTGCTATTATCTAATCATGCGAGAGCCAGTATTATGAAGTCAAAATGTAAGTTATCCTTATTTACTGTTAGTAGTATTATAAGGGTTAAAAGACTATACTTACTTTATAAATCCTAGATCACAATGGTCACAAAAGTATAGCGATAACATCAAAAATGTAAAAATGATTGAGGGGCCAGAGTATGTTGAACATTACGTTGATTTTGTAGATGGTATAAAATATCGTAATCAGCTACTAGATGGATACATATTTAAATTCAGAGGTGAATCGTCAGGTGCTGAAGATGTTTTAAAGTTTGCATTAAATGCAGAGGTGGCGGCTATTGGGCCGAACTTTACTACACGCACTATGGAATACTTGGGTGAAATGGCAGATATAGGATTAACTTACAGACCTTAAAACAAAACAATTACTTGTATGTTTGATTAAACGTTAAGCTCAACCCTCTAATCGCTTTCATGGTTAGAGGGTTGAGCTTTATTTTTAATATCATTGTTGTTTTGCATTTCCTTAGAATATTAAGTCTTCGGTAATGATAGCAGCGAAGTGTAGACGTAGGTAGTTTTAGGGTGACAACGTGACAAGCTATATACTATATAGCGTCCAGTCATTTTATATTCGTGACTTTTTAATGCTATCCATAGCTTATAATGTGCTGAAAGGTATGTATCTAATAGCATGTCACGTTGTCACGTTGTCACGTATAAAGGTGCAAACCTTAATATTAATTACCCCATCTTAGCAAAGATAAAAATAGTATCCATTAATAATATTAATAGGCAGTAGAATGGCGGATTTAAAAAATAAAATAATTACATTGTAAGAGCATTTAAACCATGGACTGGTAGGACGCAAAAATGAAGTTAAAGCAGGCTTGTAACCTTACTAGGGCGTGTACCATTATTCATCTTGCAATGAATGATAGTACACGCCAGATAAAGCATTGACTTAAAATTACGAGCCAACTTCTCATAGCGAGTGGCTATACTACGGAAGTGCTTGAGTCTCGCAAACATATTTTCTACTAAATGGCGCAGCTTGTACAAGTAGCTATCAAATTCTGGATTAGGCTGTTTGGCATTCTTCCTTTTAGGGATGACAGGCACCATATCGTGGGTATGGGCTTTGTCTCTGATGGCTTCTGAGTCATAGCCCTTATCAGCGATAAAGTAATCTGCCTGTCCAATCATGTCAATCAATTCACTTGCAACTTGACTGTCGTGGACGTCACCCCCAGTGATTTTAAAATCGAGCGGATATCCATCGGCATCACAGGATAGGTGTATCTTTGTAGTTGCTCCGCCACGGCTTCGTCCAATTGCTCGATCTTCACCACGCCGAGCTCCACTTGCATGCTGGTGACACCGTATATAACTTCCGTCGATGAATACCCATTCCGTATCAACTTCTTTTCGTAGGCTAAAAAAAATTTCTCCCACAAACCCGTTTTTGACCATCGATTGAAACGGTTGTAAGCGGTTTTCCATGGGCATAATTCTTCAGGTATGTCACGCCAAGGAGCACCTGTACGTAGTTTCCAAAGAATGGCTTCCATCACGTCACGATTCTTATCTTTTCGGTAGCAACCATGTTGTGCCATAGTCACTTGTAGCTGTTCCCAGAGATTATCGGTCAATGCTTGTCTGGCCATCTTTAATGAATACCTATCGATCGCTAAAATATAACCTTTATTTTAGCGACTATTACCCCTTTTTCCAATTAGGGACATGCCCTAATAAGTGCACCAGGTACAGCAAAAAACTTATTGGCACATCGTGTTGTTGGCTGTTTGCAATCTACTGACAAAAATGATGCTAGCCCAGTTTACTTTGAATACTTGCTAACAAAATTTTCAAACCCCAATATCAACCAACCTAGCTGAGAAAATCTGAAAATAGTAAAATCCCACCAAGCCCAGACGGTAAGGCTTGGTGGCTTTCATATACGATAAAGCCTATTGCTCTATTTTTTACAGTGCTTAGCTTTGATAATGTTGCACCTTGAAAAATAATGGTTTTGCCGTCTGACAAGTGAAGGCAACACTATCGAAATATTACTCACTCATAAAAAAACTTGTTTAAAAACTTATTTTCAGTTGAAGCTATTGATCTAACTAACCAGCTTTAATAGCTCATCAAAGCTATCAATCACACCATATTTCACAGTCTGATCCGCAAGGCTATTATTCTCGCCAGCCTTTAGGTTTAGTGCATCAAAGAACTTTTTAGCACTCTCTATCCGATACTTTTCTTTTTCACGTAAGTCAGCGTCTATCATTGAGCCTTTGGTTTCAGCTACAAAATAAATATGACGCACTTTGCCTTCGTTGAAAGCAATAGCCCAGTCAGGATTATAGTCGCCTACAGGGGTCGGAATTTTAAATCTATCAGGCAACTTGGCATATACTGCTACATCGTCAATGGCACCTTCTAGTTCCTGAGCAAATCGTTTTTCAATGCTTGAGTCCGTCGCAACATAGTCAAAAACATGTCGGCTCACTTTTAGCGAGTCGCTAGGGATTTTTTGATTTGACACAAAAATCTCATTAAGCGGGTAGGTCTGGTCGGTCGTATAATAAGTAAGACCTTGGATAACCATCTTGATACGTGCTTCGTTGATAAGGCGAGCTACCTCACGGATGAAAGCCTCAGGGTTGTTTTTAAACTGCGCAAAAATACCGTTATTAATACCTTTTAAAATAGCCACGATACTACGACGAGTAAGATCCGTCTGTTCACTCAGTGAGCCTATCAAGTCATATTTTACTTGTGAACGTATAGAAACATCTGCTGATTCAGTTGAGGTAGTAGGGCTATCAAACGACTGCCTAGCGGTCAATTCCTCATGAGAGATAGTATCGCGCTGAGTAGATTGAGCAAGTTTATAGCTGAGTGATTCTACAAACCCTGATATTTAGTGTGTCACCTAAGTAAAATACTAAATAGAAAAAGGAAGATAGCCCTATATTTTATATAGGGTCAGCTTCCTTTTTTATTGTTCATGAAATATAGTCACAGTTTAATACAGATATGTTTAATAATATTCTCAGCACCCAGTTAGTGTAGGAGTTAGCACCTAATAAACTATTTTTACTATAGAGGGTCGGGTGCGTTATAATCTCAAGAATTCTGGTAAACCTCTATTTATCTTAGACTTATTCTGTAAGCCCTATTCAATAATAAGACCCTCCTATGACAACACAAAACTTCTCTCAAACCGCCGCTTTCATCTGGTCTGTCGCTGATCTATTGCGAGGTGACTTTAAGCAATCGCAATACGGCCGCATCATCTTGCCATTTACGCTACTGCGCCGCTTAGAGTGTGTATTAGCTGACCATAAAGAAGCGGTCGTCGAGAAGTATGCCACTATCAAAGACCAAGGTATGCAGGAGGACATGATAGAAAAGCAGCTTACCCGTATCAGTAAGCATGCTTTTTATAATATATCTCCTATGGATTTAAGTAAGCTAGGTCAAAGCGATATCAAGGATAATTTAAACACTTATATTCAGTCATTCTCAAAAGACGCGCGTGAGATATTCGAGCATTTTAAGTTTGAAGAGTTTATCGGTCAGCTAGCAGACGCCAACTTACTTTATAAAGTCGTCCAAAAATTTGCCAATACAGATCTAAGCCCTGAGGCGATTTCTAACCACGATATGGGCTTTGTGTTTGAAGAGCTGATCCGCCGCTTTGCCGAAAGCTCAAACGAGACCGCAGGCGAGCACTTCACGCCGCGCGATATCGTGCGCTTGACCACTTCACTGGTATTTATGGAAGATGATGACGCGCTGACTAAAGACGGCATTATTCGCACCATCTATGACCCCACAGCAGGGACGGGCGGCTTCCTATCCTCAGGTATGGAATACGTGCTAGAGCTAAACCCTGATGCGCGTATGAGCGCCTTTGGTCAAGAGCTAAATCCTGAATCCTATGCTATCTGTAAAGCTGATATGCTCATTAAAGGACAAGACGTTAGCCGTATCAAGCTGGGCAATACCTTATCCAATGATCAGCTAGCAACTGAGCAGTTCGACTATATGTTATCTAATCCACCGTTCGGTGTGGACTGGAAAAAGATAGCTGGCGAGATCAATGATGAGCATGAGCAAAAAGGCTTTGATGGTCGCTTTGGGGCGGGCTTGCCACGCGTGTCTGATGGATCGCTATTATTCTTAATGCACTTACTGAGCAAGATGCAGAACACGACTGCCAACAGTGAGCAGAGCCGCGCCAATGAGCACCAAGGTAGTCGCATTGGTATCATCTTGAATGGTTCACCGTTATTTACGGGCGGCGCAGGGAGCGGCGAGAGTGAGATCCGTCGTTATATCCTTGAGGCTGATTTACTAGAGGCCATCATCGCTCTGCCTACTGATATGTTCTATAACACGGGTATTGCGACATATATCTGGATATTGAGTAATAAGAAAGCGCCTGAGCGTAAAGGCCATGTGCAATTGATCGATGGCAGTAACCTATACGGCAAGATGCGTAAATCACTTGGCTCCAAGCGTAACGAGATGAGCGAAGAGGACATTAAGACCATTACCCGTAGCTTTGGCAACTTTGAAGTGGTGGACGCCCGCGTATTAGATAAGCCAGAGGAGGTTAAGTCTAACCGTGGCCGTCAGTCTGCCAATCCTAAAGCCGAACCTGCCAAGACCTTTGCCAGTAAGATATTTGCTACCCATGAGTTTGGCTATCGCCGTATCACTATTGAGCGGCCGCTACGTCTATCGGCTCAGCTGTCAGATAGCGCGTTAGAGACCCTACGTTATGCACCTAAACCGTTCGATATGGTCATGCCAGCGCTGTATGAGGCGTTTGGTGGTAACTGGGCTATTGATAGTAACAGTGACAACTATGGTGACTTATCAGCAGTTACGACTGAGGCGCGTGCGATGATTAAGGCGGACTTTAGCGAGCTAAAAGAAAAGCAAATCAAAGACGTGCTTGACTCTAAAGTATGGCAAGATCAGCTTGAGATCATGAATAAAGCCAAAGCCTTGCAAGCGGCGATCGGTAAAGATCAATTCGATGACTATAACGAGTTTGAAAAAGTGTTTAAGCAAGCGTTAAAAGACGCTGAGGTTAGCTTAGACACCAAAGAGAAAAAGCAGCTGATGGATGCTATCACATGGAAAAACCCTGAAGCAGAACCCGTCATCAAAAAAGCGGTCAAGGTTGCCAATCCGATCTATGGTGCGTTTAGCTATAAGCCTAGTCAATCAGACAAGCCAGCCAAAATCGTAGAGTTCCAAACCGATAGTGACCTACGCGATTATGAAAACGTACCGCTTAATCCTGAGGTGACCACCACTGAGCTGATCGAAAGTTACTTCGCCCGTGAAGTACAGCCGCATGTGCCTGATGCGTGGATCAATAGCGACAAGACAGATGCTATCGATGAAGAGATTGGCATTGTCGGCTTTGAGATACCGTTTAACCGTCATTTCTATGTGTATGAGCCACCGCGTCCGCTTGCCGATATAGACGCGGATTTGGATGCAGTTAGTAGTGAGATTATGCAGCTATTGGGTGAGGTGCATTCATAATGGCTGAATTGGTGAAGAAGTATCAGCAGTATGATGAATATAAGGATTCTGGGGTTGAGTGGTTGGGGGAGATTCCAGCGCATTGGGAAATCAATAGACATAAGTATGTTGCAAGTTTCACCAAAGGAAAAAATCCTCAAGAGATTTTCGATGAGTATTCACCAGATTATTACCCGTACTTATCAATGGATAGCCTGCGTGGTAATTCTGCACATAAATACGCACCCTTAGTTAAAAACTTATACTTAGTTAGTGAAAACCAACCATTAATTATTTGGGATGGTTCAAACGCTGGCGAGTTTGTACGTGGTAGACGTGGCATTCTTTCTTCGACAATGGCGGCTGCTAAACTAAATTGTATGATGAATCCAAACTACTATTGGTATTTATGCATGTGTATTGAGCCAGAAATGAGGAAGCATGCTAATGGTATGGGGATTCCTCATGTGAATGGCGACGAACTTAAAAATATCAGTTTAGTTAATCCTTCATTAAGCGAACAATCAAAAATCGCCAGCTTCCTCGATTTCGAGATTGCCCAAATCGATACCCTAATCGAAAAACAGCAAACCTTAATCAAGTTATTAAAAGAGAAGCGCCAAGCGATCATCAGTCATGCGGTGACTAAAGGCTTAAACCCTGATGCCCCAACGAAAAATTCGGGTGTTGAATGGTTGGGGGAAGTGCCTGAGGATTGGGAGGTTTGTAAAATTCAATATTACGCCAAGATTGAAAGTGGACACACGCCCAGTAAAACTAAAGAAAAATATTGGGAAAATTGTAATATTCCTTGGATATCGCTTAATGATTCGAAGCAACTTAGAGTTGTAGATTATATCTCAGATACAGCTTTTGAAATCAGTGAGTTGGGATTAGCAAACTCTTCAGCAAGAATTTTACCTAAACATTCAGTTGTATTCACTAGAGATGCTTCAATTGGTTTAAGTGCTATTACTACGAAAGAAATGGCTGTATCTCAGCATATAATTGCCTGGCTTCCTATAAAGCAGAAACTATCTCCTGAGTTTCTGCTTTTAGTCTTCTACGGAATGGAAAAAGAGTTTGATAGGTATACCTTTGGTTCAACTATTAAAACCATAGGAATGGATAATATTAGAAGTCTTACAGCTGCGTTCCCCTCACTTATCGAGCAAAAAATAATAGTGGAACAATGTTTTGGTCAACTTAAAACTATTGACAAAACTATTGAAAAATCTGATGCATTATTGATGATTCTAAGAGAACGTCGCACTGCTTTAATCTCTGCTGCCGTCGCGGGTAAGATTGATGTGAGGAGTTGGCGGGCGCCTGAGTAGCTGTAAATAGAGATTAAGCGCATATTGCGTTTGATAAACAAGAAAATCAATAAAAGGAGTTATATCGTGAAAGTAGTTACCGTAGCAGCTCTATTGGCATCAATGGCCGTGACCACCATCGCCCAAGCACAGACCTATAAATGGGAAGATGATTTTTGCAGTATGCAGGGTGACTTTGACAGTAGAAAATACAATGATAAGCAAATCGAAAACTCATATTTTGTGCTAGAGAGCTTAACAAGATCAAATCTAGATAGCTTTTTTCCACCGATGGATATTGATGCACTAGACAAGTTATCGATGAAAGACTTAGACAAGCTTACTGAAGAATATATAAAAGTTAAGAATAATATTGAACGACTTGATGTGGTGCCTGAAGCAAAAGGTTATAAGCAAGAGTTGGTCAAGTCTATTGACGGCGAATATGAACAAAATAAATTGACGATTTTGGGATATCTGAATCCCAGTGAGGCACTCAAGCAAAGCCCGCAAATGTGTAAAACTTATATTGAGCCGTTATTAAAGAATGAAACGGCTGTGCAAAATAGATGGAAGCAGTTTGTTGAAGAGCAAATTCAAGAACAAGCAGATATCACAGACGATGGTGGCAAGTATTACCGCAGTTTGGCTACCAAGCGCTATCAGGAAGAAAAAGCCAGTAACCCTGCTAAATATGCCAAAATTGATTTGGTTACTTTTGGCTTTGGTAACTGTGTGAATGAGCAGATTTATCATGCTGACTCTGAAGTGGTATTTAAAAATCAGCAAAAACTGAATAAAACGTTATTTGGTAAAAGCTTTAAGCAGATGTGCGATGAGCCGTAAAACTTGGATTAAGTTTTTTAATGAAGTCGAATAAACCGCCCAACTCGTGCAAGTATGCCACACCGCTCTAATATCTGCTGCTGTTACGGGTAAGATTGATGTTCGGGGTTGGCGGGCGTCTGATGTTGATAACCTAAAATAAATTTAGTTTCATTAAGGGAATGTTATGACATTAGTAATAGCTGGATATAGTTACGGTGATTTTGAGCAGGAAAGTATTTATTTTGCTAGTGATAGCAACATAACTCAAAACAATGTCGTAATGGTCAACGGTTTCAAAAAAGTTATTGAAGTACCTATTAAGATGCAAGGTTTGAGCTTCAGTGGCGAATGGTTCAATGATTATTATCATAAATCTAAGAATGATGCTGTTTGTGCAATAGCATTTGCTGGAAGCACATTAGTGGCTCAACATATGATTAACTCTATAAAAAATCATTTGTCTGAATTATATCCATCCTATAGGAATGGTAAATACATTCTCGCAATGAGCTGTGAAGGAAGTAAGCAATTAAGAAATGGAGATTATGATGAAAGTATGTTTTTACCTAGACATATCAACTCATTGATCAACGCTGATTATATTTCCGATGTGGTAGAACACTCAATTAATGCAGTTTTAGATAAAGCTAGAAAACATACCTCTATGAGAAATCACTTTGGTGCTTATCAAGCTGAGTTTCTTTTAGGCATACAATGTCCCCAAGATAGAAAGTATTATTTATATAAATACGAGATAGTTGAAGATCCAATATTAGAAGTAGTAGTCAAAAAGACTGTTATTCGAAGAAATGCCATAGCAATGATTGGCAGCGGTAAATTTAAGCAAGATTACTTTGAAAAAGTAGTTTTTAAAGAAGCTTTCGATAATCGTATTTTTACTAAAAATGATTTTCAGATATCTTCTTTAACACATGAATATAATAGCTTTTTTGGAACTCATGGCTTTGTTTATGCTGGTAAAAGAGTTTTTAAATTACTTAACGAGGTTATAGATTATGAAAATTCTACTAGGAGTAATATTATAGGTAAGCCTAGTGGGTTATTTGAATTACAAGATGGCATTCTTAAAAGAGTTGGTTTTGAACGATAAAATACTTACAGGGCAACGAGATTACTCAGAGCATTATAATAACTATAAACGGACTTAACGTAACCGACACCACCTACGAATCTGTCTTTCAAGCAGACATCGTTACTCAAATGCAGACGCAAGGCTGGCAAGTTGGTAATGCTAGTGGCTATACGACTGAGACAGCACTCTATGAGCAAGACGTGCTGGACTTTGTATAGAGCAATTAGCTGGGATAGTAGATGAAGTTTACATCCTGTTTATCTTAGCGACTTTAAGCATGATTTGAACTGAGAGTAGAGATTCCTATGAAAAACAGCGCTATAAAATACCGAAAAATAAGAGGCATCAACCGCCGTAAACGTGCTATTGAGCAATGGGGTGATAATCGTAAGAGCCTTAATATTAATCTACTGACTCAAGAAAAAAGAGACTACGTTAAGTTTCGGGTACAACCATGGTCGCGCTTACCTTTAGGCAGTAGTGTTTATCCTGAGCCAACAGGTGACTGTGAGTATTTACTGATTAAAAATTTGCAAAAAATCTATCAGTCATGGAAAGACTCGCTAGAAACGTTGCAAACTCCTTACTATCTACAAATTTGGCTATACGAAGATTATATCAGTCGATCCCAAGTGGTTTGTGCGATAAAGGCTCATAAAAACTTTTATCAGAATACTTTTGAGTCAGTAGATAAACAGCCCCAAAATGGTATTCAAAGCTCTATTCACTACAATGCAAACACTGCTAAGTACTTAGATTGCCATATCTGGCAGTTTAGTCGGCATATTGAAGCTTATGATATGACCGATGAAGACAGTAGAGAAATGGTGCAAGAGACTGACCCTAGTAAGATATTGAGAACAGAGATTATTAATGGTCGAAAACATAAGATCGTTGAAATTAACAAAGTTTGGTTGATCTCATAAGCCTAATTTATAACCCAATAATAAGAATCATGTCATGACTCAGACTAGCACTGCTACTAACGCCCATAACATCACCTACGAATCTGTCTTCCAAGCCGATATCGTCACTCAGATGCAAGCGCACGGCTGGCAGTTGGGTAGTGCCAGCGGCTATACGGCAGAGACCGCGCTATATGAGCAAGACGTGCTCAACTTTGTGCAGACCACCCAGCCGCAGGAATGGGAGAAGTTTTGCCGCACCTTTCCTATCGACTCTGAGCGCCACTTTATCACCGCCTTGGTCAAGCAGCTCAACAAAGCGGACGCACAAGCTACCGATAGAGCCTCGCGCACCTATGGCACGCTAGGCGTCTTACGTCATGGTCTAAAGATTCGTAATGCGCGGTTTAGTTTGTGCCAGTTTAAACCTGAACACAGCCTCAACCCTGAGACCATGGCACGCTATGAAGCCAATATCTGCCGTGTCGTTCCTGAGGTAGTCTATAGCCCGCATGCCAGCGTAAAGGATAGCACTGACGGCAAGGTCGCTAAGCGTAACCGTATCGATATCGTGCTATTCGTCAATGGCTTGCCTGTCACTACAATGGAGCTAAAGTCGGAGTTTAAGCAAGCGGTACAAAATGCCATTACTCAGTATAAGAAGACCCGCCTGCCGAAAGACCCTGATACTAAAAAACCTGAACCACTGCTGACCTTTAAGCGCGGCGCACTGGTACATTTCGCCGTCAGTCAATATGAAGTCTATATGACCACGAAGCTGGCAGGTGACAGTACTTACTTCTTACCGTTCAATAAAGGCACCAGCGAGGGCGGCGCGGGTAATGACGTGCCAGCCGATAGCAGCCGTTATGCCACCGATTACCTATGGAATGAAGTGCTGACGCCAGAGAATTTACTTTCGATCCTTGGGCATTTCGTTCACTTGCAGATTGAAGAGGTTGAAGATTGGGAAGGGCGCAAGTCTAAGAAGGAGAGTTTAATATTCCCGCGTTATCATCAGTGGGACGTCGTGACCAAGTTGGTTGATGCGGCTATCGATGAGGGCGCGGGTCAAAAGTATCTCATTCAACATAGCGCAGGCTCAGGTAAGTCTAATTCTATCGCGTGGACAGCGCATCAGCTATCGACTTTATATAACAGTGACGGCGATAAACAGTTTCATTCTGTCATTGTCATTACTGACCGTACGATACTGGATCAACAACTACAAGATACGATCTTTCAGTTTGAACATGCCGATGGCGTGGTTGGACGTATTAATAATAAAGAGGGTGAAGGGTCAAAGTCTGAGAAGCTAGCCAGCGCCTTGGTAAACTCACAACCGATTATCATCGTCACTATCCAAACCTTTCCGTTTGTGCTCAAAGCCATTGAAGACTCCGCTGTCTTAAAGTCACGCCGTTATGCCATTATCGCTGATGAGGCGCATTCCTCACAGACAGGTACTACTGCGCGTAAGCTCAAAGAAGTGTTAGTGTCTGGTGATAATGACAGTGACAGCAATGATAAAGATAGCGATCAGGTACTATCTAGTGAAGATATGCTAGATAACGTCATTGCCGCGCGTCGTAACAGTCCTAATTTGAGCTACTATGCCTTTACCGCTACACCTAAGCCAAAAACGATAGAGTTGTTTGGACGTGTACCTAATCCTGATCTGCCACCGTCAAAACAGAACGTACCTGAGTCTTATCATGTCTATTCAATGCGCCAAGCTATAGAAGAGGGCTTTATCTTAGACGTGTTAAAAAACTATACCAATTACAAAGTGGTCTATCAGTTAACCCAAAAAATTGCTGCTGAAGACAAAGAAGTCGATACCCGCCGCGCGACTATCAAGCTTAATAACTGGGTGCGCTTGCATGATCATAACATCGCGCAAAAGGTTAAAGTCATCATTGAGCATTTTAATGAAAACATCAAAGGGTTACTCGGCGGGCAAGCCAAAGCTATGGTCGTGACAGGTTCACGTAAGGAGGCAGTTCGCTACAAGCTCGCCTTTGATCGCTATATTACTGATCACGGCTATAAAGGTATCAATGCTATGGTAGCGTTTTCGGGTGAGGTCAGCTTTAACGCTGATGATCCTGATAGTAGCGCCTTAATTGATCAAAAATTTACTGAGCATAATATGAACCCTAATCTTAAAGGGCGTGATATGCGTAAAGCCTTTGATAGTGATGATTATCAAGTGATGCTAGTGGCTAATAAATTTCAAACAGGGTTTGATCAGCCCAAATTATGCGCCATGTACGTGGATAAAAAGCTTGGCGGCGTAGACTGTGTGCAGACGCTCTCACGTTTAAACCGTACATATGCTGGCAAGTCAGTGAGTGGCACCTTTGTGCTCGACTTCTTTAATGATCCAGAAGACATATTAGAGGCGTTTCAGCCGTATTATAAAAATGCTACTTTAGATGATGTGTCTGATCCTGATAGTGTGTTTGATCTGTATGAGAAGCTATGTGCTGGCGGTATATTCGATTGGCCGGAGGTTGAACAGTTTGCTATTGCTTTTTACGCCAAGAACAAATCTGGTGCCGCTGTCAGTAATATCTGCAAGCCTGCCGTTGAGCGTTGGCAAAAACGCTATAAAGAAGCAAAAGAGCAGGCTGCCAATGCCAAGATGCTACTAGAACGAAGTAATGCTACTGGAGATGCGGTGCTGATTGCTAACGCTGAGACCGATTATAAAGGCTATAAGGTGGAGCAAGACGCACTTGAGCTATTTAAGAAGGATCTGACCACTTTCACGCGCCAGTATGAGTTCATGTCGCAAATTGTCGATTATGATGATAAAGCGTTGGAGAAGCTGAGTTTGTATGCTCGTCACCTGCAACCTATGCTACGCGAAAAGCTAGATGATGACGACGACGTTGATCTTAGTAATATTGTTATGAGTCACTACCGCTTATCTAAACTTCGTCAACAAGATTTAAAGCTGCAAGAAGAGAGTATTGATCTAAAATCAGGCAGCGGCGGCGGCGGTAGAGCGAGGGACAAGGAAGAGGATTTGTTATCGCAAATTGTGGCGCGGCTTAATGAGATGTTTGATACGGAAAATCTAACCGATAGCGATATGCTCAACTATTCGCAAACGATATGGGATAAGATTAAAGAGAACGATATCGTCATGCAGCAGATTGCTAATAATCCAGCGGATAAGATTATGTTAGGTGATTATCCAGATGCCACGCTAGACGCTATCTTTGATAGCCAAGAAGCGTATCAGGAGATCACTAAGCAGTTGTTGTCTGATTCTAATCGCTTAGCGCAGTTTACGCGGTTCTTATTGGATAACAAATTGAGTGCTTAATAAAGATAAGCTTTAAATTATGCTTGGTTAACTAAGAAAGTATGAAAATACACAAAAAGGTAATGCTAGCTTAAAAGTCAAAATAATTAAGGATCAATATGGCTTTTATTTGCATAAAAAATGATGAAAAAATCTATAGTTTTATATATAGTTTAAAAGATTGGATAGCTTTAAAAGAAGATAAAGCGTCCAGTTTCAATATGGCTTGCTGTGGTAATCAGGCAATACTAAAGACAAGTAAGCTAGGTACGCAGTTCTTCGCTCATAAGGCAAAACCTAAAGACTCTGACTGCTCGACTGGTGGTGAAACTGCCGAACACATGCATATCAAATATCTTGTTATGAAAGAATTAGATAGAAATGGTTGGAATGTAGAAGTCGAAAAAAGAGGGGTTACCCCTAGTGGTGAGGAATGGATAGCAGATATCTACGCAGAAAAAGGTAAAGCGAAGATTGCCATTGAAGTGCAATGGAGCCCTCAAACTTTTATAGAAACAAAACGCAGACAAGAAAAATATGCTCAATCAGGTGTAAGGTGTGCGTGGTTGCTTAGAAGTGGCTCAATTAAAGATACGAACGCAATTACAGGCGATTATGCTTATAGTACGAAAGACATACCTGTATTCTCTATTTATAGAAATAAGACGCAGGACAATCAAGCTTATATGATTTATAACGTGAATAAGCTAGACAGCAACAGTAGTCGGTACAACCACTGTTCATTTAAGCCTATTACACTACCATTAGAGAATTTTATACAAAGATTGGTTTCACAAGGCCTAGTTTTTATACCTTATGAGCGATTCACCTCTACAAAGTTTAGATTTAAATCCAACGGTATCACTGAGATGACTTTAGGGCTGAGTAAAGACTCTTGCGCTAAATGTGGTTACTCCAATCCGATAATTTCTGAGGTGAGATATAAAGAAGACTATAAAGTACGTTCTAAGAAAATAAAAGATTGTAGCGATAAAGAGCTTAGAATTATTAATACACATTTTTCTAAGCATTATGTTTTTTCACCCATAAAAAAGGTGCGTAGTGAAATACTCAACAAAGTTTTTATAGTCAATACTTGTGTTGAATGTGGTTTTGTCATAGATAGAGATGGTCAATATAGTACCTATTTAAAAAAATTTTTCACTAAGCCGCTTTTTATAAAGTATTTAGGTCTTAATACAGAAAAATTCTATACTTCGAATACAACTCTTAATACGGAATGTGTTTACCGTGTAAACAACAGTTTCAAAATCAAATATAACGAGAGTTTTGAGTTTGGTAAATGGGTTACTAGAGATAGTGAACCAGTTTAATCAGAATAATTGGCATATATGATTGTTTATAAAAAATCATAAAATTTAATTCACTACTGTAGATTTTGCAATAGCTACTATATAGGTTTGACAGCAATCAAACGTAAGCCTTTTGCCATACTGCGTTTTTGCAAACCATACAACACCAACTATCTTGAGCACGCATATATAGGATATCTGCTGGCATCTCTACCGGGCAAGCACTTGTGCAGTACTCACAGAGCACATCATCTAAACAAGCGTAACATTGAGCAATCGTCTCAAACAATAGATTTGAGTTGATTCTATATTTCTGACATAGCATTTGTACATGTTCAAGATAATCCTCCTTATGATCATATGCCCAATAATCAACACAGATTTTTTGATCTCTACTATTCTGTGTCATACCAAATTCAAGTTTGATACCCATAGTATGTCTCCTAATCAAAATGTCGTTATATGTTCTATCGATTAGTTAGTTGTACAGAACTTTAAAAAACTATATGAAGTTATGTCTGTAAGAGGCTCTTAATCACCTCATCTTGAGTCATTCCTATATGCTTGCAATAAAAAGCTTCAATCTCATCTAAAGCTTCACGTAATTGTCGCTGTGATACCTGTATGTAATGTAGTGTCACATCATCACTAGATTTAGCCTCACGATGATTTAGCAGTCTCTTTAGTACAGGATAGGTTACATTAAGACTATTGGCGACAGTGCCAAATGTACGACGTAAATCGTGAGGCGTAATGTGCAAGCCAGCTTTGTCTGATATTGAATGATAACTACCGCTCAAATCTTTAACGTGGTCGCTATTTCTTTTCAAATCACTCGGAAATACCCAACGCTCTCCATTGCTCAATCTATAGCGTTCACTAAGTATGGCTTGAAGTATTTTTCCAGTAGGCATATGGTAATCAGAACCATTTTTAGTAGCTTTAAAAACGATACGAGCAGCGTCAAGGTCTACATCTTCCCATCTTAGTGTCTGCGCTTCATTTAAGCGAACTCCAGCAAACATAAAAAGCAGTAAAAGATCACGAGCATTATTGCTATAAGATGCTTGTTTGAAAGAACTACCGTCACGGTGTTCAATCAAAGTTTTAAAATATACTCCTAAATACTCTTCTTCAACATGACGAGTACGAGGTTTAATTTTGTTCCAATCATTCTTGGCATTCAGTATTCGAATGGGTTGATCCTTTATTATGTACTCCTCATCGTCATCTAAAAAACTATCTTGACAGTAGTTCCATATAGAGCGGAGAGCTCGCATAGTGGCATTCGCTTGAGCTGGACTAGATTTGCTGATTTCCTTATGTTTTTCACTTATCATAGTTTTAGTTATATCGTTTAACGATATATCAAGCCAGTCATCGAGTCGACCAAGTATTTGCTGATCATAAGTTTCAATAGTACGGCTAGCAAGATTTGGCTTCATCGATTTAAAGTAGGTATATGCTTCATTGAGTGTTGGTATATTACAATCTTGAATGTCTTTTAACTTTGGAGTAGCGTGATAACCATCGTAAACATCAAGCCCCTTTTTTATGTTGACCATCATCGTGCTAGCTTTTTCACGAGCTTCAGTCAAAGTGATTAGATGTGTTTCTTCAACTTCGTCACGATAGAGCTTACCATTGATGCGTTTATGAAGCGTGTATCTCTTAGATTGCTTACCTACACGAAGTGCAAAACCCGTTAATACTTCATCCATATAGATGTCTGTACCACTTGAAGCATATGCAACTGAATCGATAAACTTCTTACTAAGCTTAACTTTCATAATTCATCCGTCACGCCGCAGTTATTATATTAATAGCACTATAATACGTGAACATACAGATGTATTAAAGTATCAAGATAGTATCAAAATTTTATTTGACGCTAGTATTACTCGACCAATTTATAAATAATTCACGCAATAAAAAACCCTCACAATCCATAGACTGTAAGGGTTTCGTATAGTGGTACCAGTGGTCGGACTCGAACCGACACGCTTTTAAAGGCAACGGATTTTGAATCCGTCATGTCTACCAATTCCATCACACTGGCATGTTAGGAGATAAAGTCTTTACTGCTAGACTATATCGAATTGGGCTACAAGGTTAACTCTGTATAGGCTGCGTATTATAGCAGGCTATTTTTAGCCGTCAAGAATTATTTATTATATTTAAGATAAAAATTCATTTTTAACCAACGAAGGCACGTTCAACGGCATAATCCGCTTGTACGCCCATACGTGGAGAGACGGTGAGACCGAAGTCGTCTAAAATTGTAGAGATATCCGCATTAAATGGCATACTACCGCAGATAAGTACTCGGTCATCGTCTTTATTCATTGGCGGTAGACCGATATCTTCAAAGAATTTACCTGATTTCATCAGATCAGTGATACGGCCGGTATTTCTAAACTCTTCGCGCGTGACGGTCGGGTAGTAGATAAACTTCTCACGGAACTCTTCACCAAAGATTTCATCGTTTGGCAGCTCTTCTTCGAACATTTCGCGATAAGCCAAATCCTTGACCTGACGTACGCCGTGTACCAAAATGATTTTGTCAAAACGCTCATAGACTTCAGGGTCGCGTGATAACGCTAAAAATGGCGCAAGTCCTGTACCGGTTGAGAGCATATATAAGTGCTTACCCGGCAACAAATCATCTAAGACCAACGTGCCAGTCGGTTTTTTACTGACCAGTAACTCATCGCCCACTTTGATATGCTGCAAGCGCGAGGTTAGCGGACCGTCTTGAACTTTAATAGAGAAAAATTCCAAATGCTCTTCGTAGTTGGGGCTGGCAATCGAGTAAGCGCGCAATAGCGGTCTACCATCGACAACGATACCAATCATCGCAAACTCGCCATTACGGAAGCGTAAGCCATCGTCGCGCGTGGTTTTGATGCTAAATAGAGAGTCATTCCAGTGATGAACCTCAGTGACCGTTTCGGTGCGGAGTTTTGACATAAAGCCCTCGTTAGTAAGTGGTAATGTGTATTCGCCCATTAAAAATGGTGGTAAGCAAAAATTTTTAAGGTAATAAAAAGTGTGAATAAGATTAAGCGCTTATCAATTATCAGTTCAGGCTAATTAAGCAAATGACATGCTAAGCAAATGACACGGATAAAAAACCGTTATTTTAACATTATTATCAGGTTTTATAAGGCGTCAGATTATAGCAAACAACGGCGCTGCCGGTAAAAGTAAACTTTGCTGCTTGTACTTTTAGACGTGTGCGTTATGAATGCAAGCCATTCTCAATAAATTTCTCGCTCATCATAACAAACTTTAAAATAAAAATCCGCCTAGCTGCCTGTCTGTACCATGATAAAATGGAATATCGTTAGCGAGTAATTTTCTATCATTGCCGCATGCCATGTATTATCAGCTATTTACTTTTGGAACTTGATTTATGACTTGTCAGACTTCCGCCGCTATTAACTATCATATATCGCCCATTATCGGTTACCACCGTGCGCCGCTGTCACAAAAGTTTGGCGCACCGAGGCAGCCAAATTTGGTGGCTATGACTAGTGTGATTGAAATGCTCGCGCCGTATGACACGCCAGCGGCATTTGTCGGACTGGAGGATTTTAGTCATATTTGGATCAGTTGGGAGTTTCATCATAACTATTTATATAAAGACAAGTTAGATAAAGACAAGCATTCACTCAATAATAAGCAGCAAGACAAAAATGATAGTAATTTTCGCCCGCAAGTGCGTCCACCGCGTTTGGGTGGCAATCAAAAAATAGGCGTATTTGCCAGTCGCAGTATGTATCGACCATCCGCGCTTGGACTGTCTGTGGTAAAGCTTGAGCGCATTGAGATTGTCGAAGGACGGGTGTTACTTATTATCAGCGGGGCTGATATGATAGATGGGACGCCAATTATCGATATCAAGCCTTATGTGGCTTATAGTGATGCCTTGCCTGAAGCAAAAAGCGGTTTTGCGCCTTCGGCACCGCACTTGTTGGACGTGACGACTACCGAATCGGCTTATGAGCAGTTTGGGCAAATTATCGCCATTCAAAGTGCAGATAATGCAGCGGAAGCAAATGCGCAAAATAAGCACTCATCCGTTAAAGCAGTCATTGATAAAACTCAAAAGCAGTTAGTAATATCTGATTTTGATACTATCAAAGCCTTGATATCCCAAGACCCGCGCCCTGCTTATCGACGTACAGAGACAGAGTCGTCATTTGTTATGCGCTATAAATCGGTTGATGTCAGTTTTAAATTGCTAGAAACAGGTGAATTGCAGATAATGAATATTGTCACAGTATAATTAAAGTAAAAATCGCCGCTGCCAAATGCCTTAAATCTCATAAGAATAAACCTTTAAAAGAAGACAACCATGCCTGTTCAAAAATATTCGATAGTGATTGATTTGCGTTGGTGCCTAGATGAATTATTGGCAGATAGGGTGATTGATCAGCGCGGTTATAATCTTGTCATTACCAGTCGCCGTAACAAGGCGCAGCATCCGCTGATTACGATTAGCGAGTTTGGGCTGCCAAATGGTCACGCGCTTAATAATAATTCTGAGAATAAATTGACGCTAGCATGGCTTAATCAATGGTTGGCTGCCAAAGCAGATATGCCGCTGGTGCGTATTGATCCGTTAAAGGTCGATGTACCAGCAGTGACGCAGCTGATGTCGTTTGAGTATGCGCGTTCGCAGCATATTTTACCGATTGAAGTGACGCTTGATGAAGTGGTTATTGGTACTGACCAGCCATTTTATACCGATTGGCATGGCAATATCGAAAAGCTCATTAAATCAAAAAGCTATCGTACGGTCTTTATCAATCCTGAACAAATCAATCGCTATCGGCAAGAGTTTTATCAAGTCACGCAAGCGATTGCGGGCGCGAACTCCCTACATAAGCGTGCGGCAGCGGACGTCACCAACGTTGAAGCGTTGTTACAGCTCGGCGATAACACCAATCCCGATGCCAATGATCAACATATCGTCAAAGTGGTCGATTGGCTATTGCAATATGCCTTTGAGCAGCGCGCAAGCGACATTCATCTAGAGCCGCGCCGCGAAACGGGCAAGGTGCGCTTTCGTATCGATGGGGTGCTGCATAGTGTCTATGAGATGCCGCTTGCCATCATAGTGGCAGTCACTGCACGTATTAAAATTTTGGGACGGCTCAATGTGGCAGAAAAGCGTAAGCCGCAAGATGGACGCTTAAAAACGCGAACGCCAAAAGGCTTAGAGACTGAACTGCGTCTCTCTACCATGCCGACCGCTTTTGGCGAAAAGCTCGTGATGCGGGTATTTGACCCAGAAGTGCTGGTGCGCTCATTTGCCCAGCTTGGCCTGTCAGGTAAGCAGCTTGAGACGTGGCATGAGCTGACCGCGCATCCAAACGGCATTATTTTGGTTACTGGTCCGACAGGTTCGGGTAAAACCACCACTTTATATAGTACGCTCAAACAGCTCGCCACCGAGCAGGTCAATGTCTGTACCATTGAAGATCCGATTGAAATGATTGAGCCGGCTTTCAACCAAATGCAGGTCAATCCAGGGGTTGATTTGCATTTTGCCGACGGTATTCGTTCTTTGATGCGTCAAGACCCAGACATTATTATGGTCGGTGAGATTCGCGATGCCGAAACGGCCAATATGGCCGTGCAAGCGTCTTTGACGGGGCATTTAGTGCTATCAACGTTGCATACCAACGACGCACCAAGCTCTATTACTCGTCTGCATGATTTGGGTATTCAGCCGTTCTTAACCTCAGCAACGATATTGGGCGTCATGGCACAGCGATTATTACGGACGTTATGCCCGCATTGTAAGCAAGCGCTTGATGTGACGCCAGATAGCGAGATAGCCATTCAATGGCAAGAGCTGGTGCAGCCTTGGCGCGCGCCTGTACCAGCACAAGTTTATAAGGCGCAGGGCTGTGAGCACTGTCGCCATACGGGTTATCAAGGTCGCGTTGGTCTGTACGAGATTATGCCGTTATCCAATGAGCTAAAAAAACTGGTCGCCGCCGATGCCAATTTGGATACGTTGAAGCAGCAAGCGTACCGCGAAGGTGTGCAGCCGCTACGTTTATCGGGAGCAAAGCGTATTAGCGAAGGGTTAACAACCATAGAAGAGGTGATGCGTGTGGTGCCGCTGCATTAAAGGATGTCTCTAAAATACACCTCATTCAAAAAAACCATTCTTTAAAAAAATGCTCTGTTAAAAAGCCTTTGTATAGACGTTTGTTAAACACGACTTGAAAAGCCAGCTTATCAGAGCAATTAATACTATTACTATTACCAAATCCATATTTTAAGATAATTTTATTTATTGATTCTTATTAACGAGATTGTTTATGTTTACAGATACGCATTGCCATCTAAACCGTTTGGATTTAACCAAGTATGATGGTCAATTGTCCGGCGCGATTGCGGCGATGAAAGAGGCGAATGTCACCCGTGCGATGGCCATTATGTGTGATTTTGCTGAATACGATGAGATTGCCAATATCGTCAGCACTTATAATGACGAGACGCTAAATCTTGGTATGAGCGTCGGTATTCATCCTTGTGAAGATATCGGCGTATTGCAGTCAGCGACAGTTGAGCGCTTGATAGAAACGGCTGATGCTGAGCACGTGTGGGCGATAGGGGAGACGGGGCTGGACTATTACTGGTCGACGGAAAATAAAAAAGAGCAACAATCCAGCCTTGCGCGTCATATCTATGCCAGCCAACAGCTAAAGAAACCGCTTGTCGTGCATATGCGTGATGCCAAAGAAGATACGCTTGATATCCTAAAAGCAGAAGGCGCTGAACACGGTATTATCCATTGCTTTACCGAAGACTGGGAGACGGCAAAACGAGCGCTAGATTTAGGGTTTTATATTTCATTCTCAGGTATCGTCAGTTTTAAAAGTGCGCAAATGATTCAAGATGCCGCAAAAAATATGCCCAAAGACAGAATACTTATCGAAACCGATAGCCCGTATTTAGCACCCGTGCCTAAACGTGGCAGGCCTAATGAGCCGGCATACGTGCCATACGTGGCAAGCTATCTTGCCCAACTGTATGGCTGTAGTGGCGAGGAAGTCGGCGCGCTGACTGCAAAAAACTTTGAAAATTTACTGGCACAGTATCACTAAAATGGTTATGCTATGACCAATCAGTCATTTATAGACTTGTCTTGTAGTTCTGTGTTGAGTGTGTTTTGATGCTGAACTTAACCCTATGATTATCAATGACTATTTAGCAAACATAAGCATATTGCCTTTGATGGTATTGGCGTAGCCGTTACGAAATTTATAAGCGTGCTGCCAGTACACTGACAAAAGGGACGGTGGTATGCATGATATTGTCAGTTTTTAGGAGAAATTATGAGTCGTCAGCACCAGTTCAAGGCACGAGAAGAGAATATCTTAGCGATGGCAGAGCAATTGCTACTTGAGTCAGGCGATGGTGATATCACTTTGGACAGTTTGGCAGACCAGCTTGATTTGGCTAAAGGCACCTTATATAAGCATTTCTCTAGTAAAGATGAGCTTTACCTGCGTATTATTATCCGTTATGAAGAGCAGCTGTTTGAGATTAACCGTATTGATGATTGCCCGTCGGCTGGTGTTGCGCGGATGATTTTTCAGCAACTATTTAATCCGCAAAAAGCCATGCTCCTTAACCAAATCGAAGAGCGTTTAGCCGCATCGGTGACGGGTCTGAATCGCCTGTTCGGTGAGCTTTATGATATACGCCGTCAGCGCATGAAACGTTTGATTGATATTATCAGCGCGTATTTACAAGAGCAGCACAGTAGTCTAAGTACGCGTGATTATTTGTCCTCGATTTGGGCGATGGGTCAGGGCGGCGCAGGATTATTAAACTCAAGCTTTTATCAGCGCTATTTAGGACGCCGTGATACCTTGCGTTATGCTTTTGTGCAGCAAATGCTTGAGTTGCCAAGCCATTATCCAGCGGCCGATGATGAAGTCATGGATGAAGATATGCAAGAATTGGTAGAGCAAATCGATACTGAATCAGAAGAGCACCGTAATACCAATTACTAGCTTTCATTCTATTTTAAACGCAGTCAACTATTATTTTATAACAGTCCGTGTTGCTATCTTCTGTACGGCAACACGTTAAATTATCTTTTAACACGTGTACGAAGTCATAGTTTTTATAACTCGTCATGTCTTTCGTCGTTTGTATATTATTCAATATAGCGTTATTTTTAATAAGGTGACGCCATTCTAGATGACTTCTGTATGTCAAAACCGACTTCCTCGATATCTTCAATCACAGTTTCTAACCCACGCGGTCATATCGGACAAGTGGGCTTTACCCTTGTAGAAATAGTAGTGGTGGTAGTTATTCTATCTATCTTTGCTGGCATGATGAGCTTGTCGGTCGGTAGTAGTGAGTCACGCAAAAACCGCGCCTTTTATGAGCATTTAACAGATTCTCTGAGCTATGTACGGCTTTTATCGGCTGAGCGTATGCAGCCCATGGGTCTAAGCTTACAAGCCGATAAACAAGGTCAAATTGCGCCTGTCATTGTCACGCTATCAAACCCGTATATTGCTTATCAAACTCAGGCTGCCACTTCTTTTATTGGAGACAGTACACCTAAGAACGCCATGGAGTTGTCGGCAGATTTGACGAGCATTTCAAGTGCTGTTGCAGATAAAGTGCCCACACCAAGTTGGGAGATTGAGCCAGAAGTTAGTCTGCCTGCCTTGCCTACGGGTGTGAGCTTAAGCGTGCAAAGCCTAGATGCAGGTAAGCAAACAACCGCAGGCCAAACGCAAGCGCTGCAGCCGTGGTTTACCGAGCAAAATGTACCGCAAGTACTATGGTTTGGCACAGGTCAGGCCACACCGGTAACAATAGAGGTGCGTCATAATTCGCGTTTGGTGGGCGAGGCGATTACAATTATGCCCGATGGTAGTATCTCGGTAGGACAAGAGCTGTAGCTGATGATTAACAAAGATAAAGCCAAATCGACCTACACAAATCCAAAGCCTGTTATATCAAGGCATGAGCAAGGATTTACCCTAATTGAAGTCATGGTTGCTTTAGCAATTTTGGCCGTCGTTGCCGTTGCCGCGAGCCGTGCGAGTAGTGCGTATTTAAGCTCAGTTGATGTTTTACGTACTCGCACGCTAGCGCAGTTTGTCGCACAAAACGCGGCAGCGGACTTGCATATTCAAGATACGTGGCTGACGGCCAACAAAACACAAACCATCAATGCCCAAGGTCGTGATTGGCAAGTGACAATGACTGCCACCGATGCCATCACACCTGCATTAAAGCAAGTAAATATCGCTGTTGCGCCCATTATAGACGGACAAACACGCAGCGCAGTGACGGATATCAACGTGATGTTAAGTAATGCTGAGCAAGAGGTTGGTAGTTTGGATTTGAGCCAACTAGACCCTAATGGAGGCAATCCATGAAATCAAATCATGGATTTACTTTGCTTGAGCTGATGGTGGTGATGGCGATATTTGCCATGTTAGCAGTTGCAGGCTGGCAAGTATTTGATGGCGTTAACCGTGCGCGTGAACGGGCGCAATTTCATGCGGATAATTTAGCAGTTTTGCAATATGCATATTTGCAATTACAGCAAGATATGAACCAAATGATTCCTTATCAGGCAGTGGATACGCAGGGTGCTAATTCTTTAATTAATAATGTCTCAACGAATAATGCTGCAACCAACAATACCGCAAATAACAATGGGAGTAATAATAACGCCAGCAATAGCAATCAAGAAAACGCACCAGCGCCCGAACCTTTTATGACTCTAGACGGCGCACGTATCAGCTTTGTGCGTTTTGCGGACCCCGATCCACGTTATCAAAGCAGCGCGAGTGTGCAGCATATCGAATACATTTTTGCCGATGAGGGCTTAATTCGTCGTCAATATACCAGTCTTGGCAGTGACAGCATAAGCTTAGATAGTGTATTGCTTAAAGGCGTCACGGCTGGGCGCTGGCAAGCTTATTTACCTGAATTAAGCACCAAATTTCCCAATAAAGACAATCGTAATAACATCAGCAATAACGCACCATCAGGGCAGACGGCGAATTCAGCCAATAAAACGTCTGAGACTATACTGTTACCAAAAGGGGTTGCGCTTAACCTTACGTATCAAGATATGCCGATCACTTGGCAATGGGCACTGACGCCGCAGCCAATACCAAATGTCAGTACAAATACCAGTCATAAAAATACGCCTAACAATTCTAATGGCGATAGCAATAGTAATAACAACAATAACGGCAACAGTAATGGTGGCACCAATAACGATAATGCAGCCAATGGCAATGTAGAAAACAATAACTCAGGCAGCAATAATGACAATGCCGCATTTGGTCAATGATAGAGGCTATTTATGCCAACTAAGCCACAAATAAGGCCAACGATGCCTATAACCTCTATGAAAGCCGATTCGCAACGTGGCGTCGCGCTGCTGACTATTTTATTATTGGTGGTTAGTATTACTGTGGTTGCAGGGGCAATGCTTGCTAGCCAAAAGATTGCCATTCGGCGTAGCGGCTTATTGTTTGACCAAAACCAACTTTTACAAGATATTAATGCAGGTCAGCAATTGGCGGTTACCTTGATTCGTGCTGATGCCAAATTAAATGATACTGATAGCGAGCAGGATATTTGGGCGCAGCCAATACCGCCTTACACCCTAGGCGGACATAGTATCGACATCGAATTACGCGATGAGGGCAGTCGTTTTAATATTAATAATTTATATCATAATGGCGCTGTCGATACTGCTGCCTTGGCCGTCTTTCAAAGGCTGCTTACACAGCTAAATTTAGAGCCTGATACCGCCGTTGCGATACTTGATTATCAAGATGCCGACAGCGAGGTCTACCAAGATGGCGGTGATGAAAGTGTGGTTTATGCTCAGCAGTCCAATCGCGGCGCGGATACAGCTTTACCCAACCAAGCGTTGCTTAGTATCGATCAATTAGCAGAGGTAAAGGGCGTTGATGCGCAAGTATTGGCGACACTGCGTCCCTATATCACGGCGGTGCCATATTATTTACCCATTAATATTAATACCGCCAGTCCCGTTTTACTCGCCGCCTTGGTAGAAGGTGCGAGCAGCCAGCAAATGCAGAGTATCGTTGAGTTGCGAGCAAAACAAGCCTTCGGCTCTGTCGAAGATGTTTGGCAACTGCCTGTATTAAGTAGTGTAAAAGAAGAGGAGCGCAAAGCCTTGACGCCATTACTAGCGGTTGATAGCCAAGCCTTTATGGCATTTATTACCGCCTCTGATAATGCGACGGTTGGTCAAGCAAGACAACGCTTTGCGACCGTTATTATTAGCAAAACGGCCGCTGATGGCGACGCAGCAAATAGCAGCGATAATAATGGTAATAAAAACAGCAGTGATGCTAACAACGCTAATGGCAATGCTAATAACGCTGATAATAAAAAGCCCAAAGAGGTGCGTGTGCTAACGCAGCGACTTTGGGCGTTTAGGCCAATTTTCTAATGGTTATAGATAATTAGTAATAAATAGCATGCAAAAACTAAGTCTAATTAATCATTTAAACGGGTTTCTTCGGTAGATTTCCAGTTATAGGCACCATAAAACAGCATTTGTGCTTGGCGCGTGCAATTATGCAGCATCAGCTGTTTTTTCTTTTCAATCTCAGCCAAGTCGACCTCATCATCATGATCTTCGGTATAGGTTAGCTCGAGCCAGTCAATAATCCAAGAAAAAAACATATTGACCCCAGCTTCCGCCAACAGTCTACGATCATAAGTATTGATGTGGGTAAATGCCGGCTGTAGCGCTAAGTCTTCTGCTAGGTTTTGGCCGTGTTTTTTAATCAGCTCATTGATGGCTTTGCGTACCGCCTCTGAGCCGCCATAGCGTTCACTGACTAAGAACTGCCAGTAGCAAGGCTGCTCGCTGACCATATATAAAAACATTTGGATGCTTTTAGCGATTTGACGCTCAAAACTGCGTTTGCGCCCAATTTGCAAGTTTTCACTTAACGTTGCCATCGTACCGCCCAACTCTTCGATGACTAAGGCGCGACCAAGCGATTCCATGTCATCAAAATGGCGATAAAAGGCGGTCGGCACCACGCCAACCTCACGCGTGACTTGCCTGAGACTGATTGAGCTGAAAGACTGTCCTGTCATACACAAATCGAGCACCGCATTAAAAAAAGCGTGCCGTGTTTGAAGTTTCTTTTGTTCGCGACTACTCATAATATTTCAAAATTACCTGATAGATGTCTATCATACTCATTTCATTGCGAAAATACGAATAAAATAGAGGATTATCGTTAATGGTTTGCTTAAATTTTGGTTTGGCTCGGTTTTAAATTGTCTCTAAACTTCTTTTTAAACGAGCTGCTTAAACATGTTGTTTAAACAATGGTGCCCCAATGTCCTTGTAGCTCTTGTGCCAGTCGATAGGCTTCATGGTCATTCATACCGGTTATAAAGTCTAAAACATTAAGCATATTATCATAGGTATTATCTGCTAGAGTCCGGCGGTGTTCATCGAGATGCGGCTGGAGTAATTTTAGCAAACGCTGCTGCTCAAAGGATATTTGGCTTATCGGCGCATTGGTTTCATTTGCCTCATTTGTCTGTTTTATCCAGGCGAGTGGCATAAAAGCATCGAGCAGGCGCTGCAAGCATTGATTGGCCATCAGCTCCATGCATACCTTACTTGGGTGATTAAATATCTTTTCGCGTGCCAATTGCTTAGCTTGGTTAATGCCACTTTGTACGCTCGGCTCACAGTGCGCAAACAAGCTGCCTGGTAGCATCCCCGCCAACATAGTATCACTATTGGCTACAAAGGCATCGGTGACGGCATTGACCAAACGCATCATTGCACGTGCCCGCAGCGATGCCAGATGCTGTCTGACTGATACTTGAGTGGGTAGAATAAGCGTATCAGGGCGCTCGCCAATCAGCTCATAAAAAATCGCCGCAACCTCTGCATAGCTTAGCATATTCAAATTGATGCCATCCTCCAAATCTATCAGCGCATAGCAAATATCGTCTGCCGCTTCTAATAAATAGGCTAGCGGATGACGAGCAAAGCCATCGTGCTGCTTTGAATATGGCAAGCCTAACGTTTCTGCCAACTGCTCTAACTGCGCTGCCTCACTATAAAAGCAGCCAAATTTTTGCATGTTAGTGGTGTGATTGCCTTGGTAAATGCAGTTGTTTTGATCAATAGAGCTGTCTTGATAAACGGGATTGCTATGGGTCGCAAGCCAAGGGTACTTCATAAACGCGCCTAAAGTAGCGCAAGTTAATCGCATACCGCCTAAATCAGGGTGGTGCTCATTTCGGGTTAATATACGAAATCCTTGTGCATTGCCTTCATAAGCCAGTAAATCTAATTGCTCGTTATTATTCAGATTTTGCAAGATTTGCTTACGGTCAGGATGCATAAACCAGTCACGAATGGCGTACTCTCCGGCATGACCAAACGGTGGGTTGCCAATATCATGGGCAAGGCAAGCTGCTTGGACAATGACACCGACATCAGCGGGCGCGACACCGTTCGGTAAGCCGCCGCCCAACTTATCATGCAGCTTCTCTGCCGCCATGACACCTAAAGAGCGCCCAATACAAGAAACTTCTAGCGAATGTGTTAAGCGCGTATGAATACCAAGCTGGTTGGTTAACGGATGAACTTGGGTCTTTTGATTCAGCTGACGAAAGGAATGTGAAAATACCAGTCTGTCGTAATCTTTATGAAAGGAGGAGCGTGCGCTGTCCTCGGCAGGGGCTTTTTTATGACTGCCTAAACGCTGAGCACTAAATAGTTTTGCCCAATGGTCGCTAGAATTCGTGGTTTGATTAACAGAAACAGTCATCATTTATCGCCCGTTATTTTTATCATTTTATTTTATCGTTGTTGTTCGAGAAGTTAATTATTTTAACGTTATTCCCTTTATTATAATAAAAAAAGCCAGCGTTGAAGCTGGCTTTTGGTTGTTCTCTACTAAGACTATGTAAACACGCAATCCGCTTGTACTTGTAAATATTAAACGTTAAAGCGGAAATGCATCACATCGCCATCTTGTACGATATAGGTTTTGCCTTCTAAGCGTGATTTGCCAGCAGCAGCTGCGCCTTTTTCACCGCCATACTCGATAAAGTCATCATATGCAATGACTTCAGCGCGGATAAAACCCCGTTCAAAATCAGTATGAATCACCCCAGCGGCTTCAGGAGCGGTGGCACCAACAGCGACGGTCCAAGCGCGAACTTCTTTGACGCCTGCCGTAAAATACGTTTGCATATCAAGCAAATCATAACCGCCGCGAATCACTTGATCAAGACCAGCCTCTTCCATATCCATTTCAGCTAGGAAGTCTTTTTTGTCATCTTCATCAAGCTGAGCAATTTCAGATTCGATTTGATTGCATAGGGCAATGACAATAGAATCTTCGCCAGTGGCATAGTTGCGCACCGCATCTAGATATGGGTTATTTTCAAAGCCATCTTCGCTCACGTTGGCGATATACATGGTTGGCTTTAAGGTAATCAGACCATAACTTCTGATCAGTTTTTGCTCGTCCTTGTCTAGGTTAGCGCCGCGGGCGGCTTTACCTTCTGCTAATAATGGCTCGATTTTTTTGAACACATCAAGCATAGCCGTCGCGTCTTTATCGCCACCTTTGGCTTTTTTGCTTAAGTTGGTAATAGCGCGTTCAACGGCCTCTAAATCGGCCAATGCCAATTCGGTATTGATGGTTTCGATATCATCGATAGGGCTGACGCGGCCGTCAACGTGGACGACGTTGTCATCATCAAAGCAGCGTACCACGTGCGCAATCGCATCGGTCTCGCGGATATTGGCTAAAAACTGGTTGCCCATACCTTCACCTTTTGAGGCGCCAGCCACCAAACCTGCGATGTCGACAAATTCCATCGTTGTCGGCAATACGCGCTCGGGCTTGACGATATCAGCCAATTTTTTTAGGCGTGGGTCTGGCACAGGAACAATACCGGTATTGGGATCTTTGGTACAAAAAGGGAAGTTTTCAGCGGCGATACCCGCTTTGGTCAAGGCGTTAAACAGGGTGGATTTACCCACGTTTGGTAGACCGACGATGCCGCAATTAAAACCCATAACATGCTCTCAATATATTAATAAAATCAGGCAATAACAGACTTGGTATTTAGTCAGTATAAAGCTTGGTAAAATAGGAACTCAAAATTGGGCATATTGTAGCAAATTTCAGCCAAAATGGGTGAGGTTGTTGTGCTTGCTATTTTAATTTTTACGCTCAATCACAATACTTAGTAACCTGTTTAATACCGCGGTTTAATACCAACCTTTAATATCATCGTTTCATATGAGTGTTCGTTATCAACGACCCTCAGCGCCCTGTCTATTATGATAAGCTACTACCTATAAATGATAATGCATGCTGCTGCGCTGTCATCAATAGCCAGCACGATAAACCACACCAAAGGCAATTGTTAATAATGACCACCATTTTTGCTACCCACCATTATAATTATCCGCAAAATTTCGTTGACATGAAACCCAAGCTGACGCGGCTTGAGCAGGCGATTAAAAAGCTCGAGGCCAACTTGATAAATGCGGATGCTGAAATATTAGAGCAACGGCTTGCCAGTCATTTAGGGTTGCAAGTGGATTATGCCAGTGAGTTAAATCCTAATCAGTTATTGGCTGCTACCACAACTGAGGGCAAGGTGTTGGTTATCGCCGGTGCAGGCTCTGGTAAAACCAAAACCTTGACTTATAGAACCAGCTATTTGATAGAAAATGGCGTCGCGCCAAAAGAGATTTTGCTATTAACCTTTACCCGCAAGGCGGCCAATGAGATTAAAAGTCGCGCTAGAACTTTGTTGGCAAGCCGTCTAGATGATAGTCACATAAATGGCAAGGCGCTAAACGATATCACCAGCGGCACTTTTCACTCATTTTGCAATATGTTATTGCGCCAATATTCTGGGCCACTTGGTATCAATCCGCGCTTTACGATTTTAGATACCGGCGATAGTGAAGATGCGATTGATTTGATTAATAAAGAAAAAAAGTATCCGACCAAAATAACCAATCAGGCGTTTCCGCGCAAAAAAACCTTGCAAAATATATTTTCAACTTCTAGAAATCGGCGCATTCATATTCGCGACTTAATCGAAAGCAGTTATCCTGATATCGCCGTGCATATTCCAGTTATTGAGCAATTGGCGGTCGACTTTCATGAATATAAGCGCGCCAATCATTTATATGATTTTGATGACATCATCAGCCAAGTGGTGCGCCATCTAAAGCACAATGATACCTTTCGTCAGCTGCTACAACAGCACTATCGTTATGTCATGGTCGATGAATATCAAGACACCAATATTCCGCAAAAAGAGCTGATAGATTTGATTTGTGCGCCGGCGTCGGTATCGCTGATGGTCGTTGGTGATGACAACCAAAGCATCTATGCTTTTCGCGGTGCCAATTATGAAAATATCTTACTATTTGGCGAAAGCTACCCCGAAGCAAAACTGATTAAATTAGAGCAAAATTATCGCAGTACGCCAGCGGTGCTGGATTATATCAATGCTTTATCGGCGCAAATTACGTTGGGCTATCAAAAGCAATTGTACTCGGGCGCATCTATAGAAGGCATCAAGCCAATATTTCGCCGTTTAAGTGATGAAACAAAAGAGGCTAAATATATTGCAGATAAAATTATCGAATTAAAACCAGATTACGATTATGAGGACTTTGCTGTCTTGTGCCGCACATCTTTTCAATCCAACTACGTTCAGCTTGAATTTATGGAACGCAATATTCCCTTTATCGTCGTGGGCGGCATTCGCTTTATTGAGCGGCGTCATATCAAGGACGTTTTAGCCTTTGTCAAAATACTTTATAACCCAAATGATACCATTGCATGGCACCGTATTTTAACCTTGTTTAAAGGGGTAGGGGCAGTAACGGCGACGCGCTTAACCCAAGCGATTAATGCCGATAGCAATGTAAATAAAAATGTGAATAGCGATGTTAATAGTAACATTAACAACAACACTTTCGAGCCGCTATTAGCACCATCATTTGCAAAAAAAAGCCCACAGCTTAAATCATTGCATACGACTTTAACCAAAGCCAGTCAGGCAGAGTCAGTGGAAATAGTGATTGAGCGAATTTTAGCGTTTTATATTCCTGTATTAAAAACGATTGAAGAGAATTGGCGCGAGCGTAGTGAAGATTTTCGTGTGCTTAAAAACCTAGCAACAGAGTACGACAGCCTCGATAAATTCTTAGAAAATCTTGCCCTCGATCCGCCCAATGATTCAGTTGCTACCGCAGGCGAGCCTGAAAAAGACGAAAATAGTAATGATAAAGTTACCATTTCTACCATTCATAGTGCCAAAGGGCTTGAATGGCCAGTGGTATTTGTCAACTCTCTCGTCGATGGTATGACGCCGCACTATCGCTCGCTCAGTGATTTTGAAGAGTTAGAGGAGGAGCGTAAGCTGTTTTATGTTGCTTGTAGCCGTGCTAAGAGCAGATTATTTTTAACTGCGCCCGAGTATTTCTCAAGCTATTCGGGTTACTTTGATAAGCCGTCACGGTTCATCGCTGAGCTACCTGCCGATAAGTTGACGGTCGAGACTGGCAAGAAGCTTTTAGAAACACTAGCAAGTGAGGATCCAATTTGGTGGTGATTCATTCATGCTATTTTAATTCTTAGATTAACACACCAAGTGCAACGCTAATTAATATTATAGAACGCCTGCATAGGCGTCTTAAACCCTAATCGTTTTCTTGGTCTGTTGTTTAGTTTGTTCTCAATGTCCTGTATCTCATTATCAGTGACTTGTCTAAAGTCACTACCCTTAGGCAAGTACTCTCTGATAAGGCCATTGGTATTCTCGTTGGTTCCTCGCTGCCATGACGCATAAGCATCGGCAAAGAAGAAAGGGCTAAAGAGCTTTTGTTTCACCTTCTTATGCTGAGCAAACTCTTTACCATTGTCAGAGGTAATGGTCTTAACCTGCAACCTCACTGGCGCTAAGAGTTCTATCATTGCCTCTGATACTTGCTGTGCTGTTTTATGACCCACACGCTTCATCTTCAATAGCCCCGTTTTACGTTCAACGAGCGTGACAATCGCTTGCTTGTGATGCTGACCGATAACGGTATCCGCTTCCCAATCTCCAATACGTGAGCGTTCTTCAACAATACAAGGGCGTTCATGAATCGAGACTCTGTCATTGATACGGCCTCGAGTCTCAGCGGTTAGACGCTGCCGGTATGGTTTGGCTTTACGTCTGAGACACTGCCACATTGTACCGCCTTGCTTCTTATCACGCCAAATATAGCGATAAATGCTCATATGACTGATACCAGCATGAACGCCAGATATTTGCTCAGGACTCCAGTTCTCTTTAAGCTTGTCTGTCACCCATGGCCAGAGGTCAGCCACAATAGTTGTGGCGTTGTTAGCCCGTCTGTCACAAGCCTTGTTATTAGCATGCTTTGCTCGGTAACCTCGTAGGCTTTTATTACGCCTAAGCTCTCTTGATATGGTACTGGGACTTCTGTTTAACACCCTCGCTATGAAATTAATACTATGTTTTGCCCCTTTAAGGGCATAAATCTGGTATCGTTCACCTAGGCTTAGATGTGTATAGCTCATGGTTGCAATCTCACTTTGGTCGGTGGATAAAAACTTTGATGCTAGCGCATCTAGGTCTTTTTTTTACCTTGCATTTGGTATTGCACTTCATGTGTTAATCTAAGATTATCCAAAACATGTGTATTTTTTTAATAGTTTATTCATTATTCCTATCAGAAATAGCTTTCAATTAAACGCATAACCAAAAGTATTAAATAGCAAAAATATTTCTATGATAAGGGTTTAATCTGATACGCAATGCGTTACTATTACTCCCTTATTTGTTATTTCTCAACCTTGATATTCTGTATTAAAATCTTAAAAAAGGACGTGTTATGCGCTACGAAGTGATCGTTATAGGTGCAGGTATGGTCGGCACCTCAGCGGCTTGGCATTTACAAAAAAATAACGCCAAAGTTTTACTATTGGACAAAAAACTACCGGGCTCTGAGACTTCATATGGCAATGCTGGTTTGATTCAGCGCGAGGCGATTCATACTCATCCGTTTCCACGCCAGCTGACTGAAATGATACGCGTATTGCCAAATCAAGGCACTGATATTCGCTATCGAATCCCAGCGATTTTGCGCTATCATCAAGCGTTATTGCAGTATTGGAAATACTCGACGCCAGCTTCAATTAAAAAAATCGAAGCGGAGTGGCAGACACTGATTGAACATTGCACCAGTGAACACCAAACCATGATTGAAGCGTCTGGCGCTGAATATTTGATTAGCCGCAAAGGCTGGTTGCAGTTGCATCGCTCTGAAGAGACGTTTAAAACAGCTATTGATGCTGCAATCAAAGACCGTGATCAGGGCGTTGAGCACAATGTCTTGACGCTTGACGAATTAAAAGCGATGGAGCCGAGCGCCAATTTTGACGAGTTCGTTGGCGCGATTCATTGGCTAAACTCTTGGCAAGTGTCAAACCCGAGCTTATTGGTGAAATCATACGCAAA
Source organism: Psychrobacter sp. M9-54-1 (assembly GCF_016613355.1). Lineage (NCBI taxonomy): Bacteria > Pseudomonadati > Pseudomonadota > Gammaproteobacteria > Moraxellales > Moraxellaceae > Psychrobacter > Psychrobacter sp. M9-54-1. The sequence goes on from NZ_JADGFW010000037.1 coordinate 98,155, forward strand.
AAACTTTCAAGAAATGGGTGGTACCATCAAAGAAAGCGGTGTCAATGAAATCGTCCAAGAAGCAGATGGCTGGAAAATTATTACCGACAACGACACTTTTTATAGTGAAAAATTGGTCATTGCTGCTGGGCCTTGGTCTAACGATTTAATCAAACCGCTTGGTTATGATTTGCCGCTGTTCCCAATGCGTGGCTATCATCAGCATTTTAAAGTCACGGAAAAAAACACCATCAACCATAGTATGTTTGATATGGATAAGGGTTTTGTGATGGGTCCGATGCAGCAAGGTATCCGCATCACCACTGGTGCTGAGATGACCACCATGAATGCGCCAAAGAATTTTGGCCAATTAAATACCGTATTAAAACTTGCGCGCAAAATTCTGCCGCTAGAAAATGCCGTCGAGAGTGAAGCGTGGGCGGGCTCACGTCCTTGTATGCCGGATATGAAACCAGTCATTGGTCCTGCGCCGCAGCACGACAAATTATGGTTTGCCTTTGGTCATAGCCATCAGGGTTTTACCTTAGGACCCATGACTGGTCGTCTGGTAGAGGAGATGATTCATGACAAGCCATTATTGGTTGATATTAAACCCTTTAGCGCTGAGCGTTTTTCTCGCTAATTTTTGCTAAATAACGTTTAAGTAAAAATCGAGCCGTTTATATATTTGACAGTTCAGGTATTTAAGAGTACTGAAACATTAAGAACATTAAAAATTAAGGATAATAATTCATGCAAAAGCTGCATAGTAACCAACGTATGAGTCAGATTGTGATTCATAACCAAACCATTTATCTGTCCGGTCAAGTGGGTAATAGCGAAGAGGATATCAAAGCCCAAACCTTGACATGCTTAGAGAAAGTCGAAAAACTGCTGCAAGAAGTTGGTAGTGACAAATCAAAGCTGCTATCCGCAACCGTCTGGCTAAAAAGTATGTCAGACTTTGCCGCAATGAATGAGGTGTGGGATAAATGGTTTGAAGGCGTCCAGCCACCAGCGCGTGCATGCGGTGAATCAGCATTGGCTCGTCCTGAGTTATTGGTCGAGATTACCGTTATCGCTGCTGAATAATTGCTTATTTTACTTGTTTAGGTTGAAAGCCAGATAAAATAAAAGGGTGTGATTGCTATCACGCCCTTTTCTATGAGCTATTGTTATAAATTAGTCTATAATCAACATCATTCAACGCCTATAACGCGCAACCAACAGGGTAACCCATCATGATTAATACCAAAATATATAAATCCATCTATGTGTTAGCAGAAAAGCTGCTAGAAGCGGACAGTAAGAACGATCAAAAAACCTTTGATGCGCTATATGCGCAGCTAAAAGATTTGTGTAATGAAAATGAAAAAAGCGATAAAGACCATCCTGAACAGTGGGAAACCTTGGCTGACTTTACCGAGGATTTGGATGAAGCGCTGGTTATATATCAAAAAGCATTAGATAAAGCCGCAGCGATTAATTCAAAAGACCATTTAGCATCGATTGCTTTTTCGATGGCTGAGCTGCAAATCGAATTGGGCCAAACCGATGCTGCGATCAAAAGTCTACAAAACGCTAAAATCAGCGCCAATAAAATCGAAGATAAAGAGTTTAAAGTCGAAATAAATGAATTGTTGGCGAAGTTGTTGGCAGAGTAGCTTTGTTAAAGCTATTGGTTATTGAGAAAAGCATTTTTTATGATACAAAAAGCGAGCTTACCAATTAAGCATCTATAATATAGTTCTATAAATACTGTTTTAGGCGTTGACCCAATTTTATCGCTGCGGCAATATTAGTAGCGGTAATTTCAATATTGTTATAAGCGTTTTTAAAGACATTATCGAGGGAATCTAGCTTTTGGATACTGGGCACAATGATGTCAAACTGGCTAGTCTGAGCGGATTTTAGCCCATCAACACTGCCGCAAATAGCAATCACGGGGGTATGACTCAATTTAGCAATTTGGCTAATACCACCTGCCACTTTGCCCATAGCAGACTGAGCATCAAGCTTGCCTTCACCAGTGATGACCAAGTCTGCATCGGCGATATGCTGTGATAAATTGGCCACTTTTGCCACTGTATCAAAACCTGACTTTAACTCCGCTTGGCAAAAGCTCATTAACGCATAGCCCAGTCCACCTGCTGCACCGGCACCTGCTACCTCTTGATGGCCTTGATAGCCATGCTGCTCGCACACATTTACAAAATGCGTTAACGATTTATCTAGCTCATGGACTTGCTGCGGGCTAGCGCCTTTTTGAGGACCAAATATGGCACTGGCACCCAATTCACCACATAACGGATTGGTGACATCACAAGCCACTTCAAACACCGTGTTTAAGACGCTTGCATGAAAGCTGGTCGCATCCAATCGTTGCAAGTTAGCAAGTGCGCCGCCGCCTTGGGCTAAGATGTTGTCATTACTATCATGAAACGTCATACCAAGCGCCGTTAACATACCAAGTCCTGCATCATTGGTAGCACTGCCACCAAGACCAATGATAATCCGCTTGACGCCTTCATTTAGAGCATCCTCAATCAATTCGCCGACGCCATAGCTGCTAGCAATGACAGGATTACGCTCTGCTACCGTCAATAGATGTAAGCCACAAGCTTGAGCGACTTCAATGACCGCAGTTGCATCAGGGAGTAATAAATATTTTGCGTTAATTGGTCGCATTAAAGGGTCATGGACACGCACTTCTTTCCAGCGTCCACCTAACACATAAGACAACACTGCAGAAGTCCCTTCGCCGCCATCCGCCATCGGTAGCAGTTTATAGTCAGCGTCAGGAAACACTTGGCTGAAGCCAGATTGAATAGCGTGGCAGACATCCAGTGCTTCTACACTTTCTTTAAACGAGTCAGGGGCGATTAAAATTTTCATGACTTTCTCTTTAAATGTTTCTTTGAGTCTTTTTTAATTACTTAAATTTTAAAAATTGACTTTCAATAATTTACTTAAGGCGCTAGATAAATACCAAGGTCAATAGCCAAATAAAGATGATGCTGGTCACGCCTTGAATACCTGTCGCCATAGAATGGGCTTTGTAAGCCTGCGCCACACTCATACGACTAAACTGGCTAACAATCCAAAAGAAGCTGTCATTAGCATGCGAGACAGTCATCGCGCCTGCACCAATCGCCATCACACAAAATACGCGACCAAGCTCACTATCAAGACCTATTTGACCTAATAATGGAGCGACCATCGCCGAAGTAGTGACCAAAGCAACAGTGGTTGAACCTTGTGCTGTTTTGAGCGCCGCAGAAACGATAAATGGCATAAAAATACCAAGCCCTAGGGCAGATAACGTAGTACCCAAATAATCACCGATTGGCGTAACTTTTAGCATAGCGCCAAACGCGCCACCAGCACCAGTAATTAAAAGAATAGGCGCTGCGACTACCAAGCCTTGTGAGATGCTGTCACTAATCTGCTGTGTTTTTTGGTCAGTATTAATCAGTAAGAATGATAAAAACAAACCAATTAATAGGGCGGTTAATGGGTTGCCAATAAATATGAGAATATCGGTTAGTATGCCGCTACCAAATGGTGTGCTGGGTAAATTGGCAATAGACGATAAGCAAATCAATACAATGGGCACGATAATAGGTAAAAATGCCATAGTCGCTGATGGCAGTTTGCTGTAGTCGTCACGAGTCTTCATATTATCTGGTACGGCGACTGCGTCAAGGGCATCAATATTGTCAGGCGTGGCGTCAAGGAAGCGATTTGACCACAGCCAACCAGCAAGTACCGCAACGGTGGTGACGACAACACCGACCATGATGACCAAGCCCAAGTTTGACTCAAGACCCAAGTTGCCCGCTGCTGCAATTGGACCGGGTGTTGGCGGCACAAAGGTATGAGTGGCATATAAGCCAGTCGCTAATGCGACACTCATTGCCACGCTCGAAACTTTTAAACGCTCAGCCAAAGACTCTTTTAACGAGTTTAAAATAATATAGCCTGAGTCGCAGAACACGGGTACAGATACGACAGCACCAACGATAGACATGGTCAAAGTAGGGAAACGCGGTCCCAAAACTTTAATGACGGTTTCTGCCATCACGATGGCGGCACCCGTTTTCTCAAGGATTAGGCCAATAATGGTTCCAAACACAATCACCAACCCGATATATCCTAAGATACCGCCAAAGCCATCAGAGATAGTTTTTGCGACCGTATTAAGCGGTACTTGATAAAAAAGCGCGACCAGAAAGGCAGATAGTATTAATAACCCCACTCTCAACTTCGAAAGTGA
>NZ_JADGFW010000038.1:0-38811 GCF_016613355.1 Psychrobacter sp. M9-54-1
TTGATTTGCTTATTTCAAGTTGAGAGTGGGGTTAAGAGATATAAAAAAGACCATCCGCAGACAGTCCTTTTAACAATATATCTAATTATAATGAATAAGCAAGCCTAGAGCAAAATGCGGCGTGGATCTGCCAGCAAACTCGCGATATAACGGGTAAATACAGCAGCATCGGCGCCATTAATCACCCGATGATCGTAAGACAAAGATAACGGCAACATCAGACGAGGCTCGAAAGATTGCTTACTAGCATTCCAACGCGGCTGCATACTGGCTTCTGAGACGCCTAGTATTCCCACTTGTGGCCAATTTACCAGTGGCGTAAATGCCGTACCGCCTAGATTGCCTTGACTAGAGATGGTAAAGCTTGCGCCTTGCAAGTCCTTGGCCGTTAGCTTCTTATCACGCGCTTTAACCGCAAGCTCACCAATTTCAATGGCAATCTGTTTCAGACCTTTATCTTGAACATTTTTGATAACAGGAACAATCAAGCCGTCATCCGTCGCAACCGCAATGCCCATATTGACGCTTTTACGTAAGATAATTTGGGTATTATCGTCACTCAAATGACTGTTAAAGCGTGGATGCTGCGTTAACGCATAAGCGGTTGCTTTGACAACAAAGGCTAAAATCGTGAAGCCGATACCTTCCGCTTTCATAGCGCCTTTAAGCTCACCACGTAACTTTTCAGTGTCTGTGATGTCTGACAAATCAAACTGCGTTACTTGCGGCAGCAAAGTATTGTAATTGAGCTGCGGTATCGAGACTTTTTGTAGACGGCTTAAATCTTGTACTTCGGTCTCACCCCATATCTCGCTATTACTCATATCGGGTAAGCTTGGCAGGCTTGAGCTTGCCATACTGCCACTAGCAGGCGCCGCTTTTTGTTTGCTCAAGCTGTCTTTTACATGGGCAAATAAATCTTCTTTTAAGATACGGTCGTTAAGCGCTGACCCCTTCACTTTCGTGATATCAACGCCTAATTGACGCGCAAGTTTACGCACGGCAGGACCGGCATAAATATCGACCATTTTTTCGTTGACTTGCGATTCGGTTAGCTTAGCATTTGCAGTGCTAGTATTAGCCGTAGATTTAGCGGCTTGTTTAGGCTCACCAGTCGTTTGCTTGTTGACTTTTTGGTCTAAATCCGCTTTCTTATCTGATTCAGCTGGCTTGGACACTTGCGTCTCAGAAGTATCAGCCTTAGATTCACTAGCATTATTACTGGCGCTATCTGCACCTTCACCAATGATGACGATAAAATCTTGGCCATTGGCGACCATATCACCCGCTTGCACCAATATTTTTTCAACCTTGCCTGTTTCTGGCGCTGGTACTTCAACCGACGCTTTATCAGACTCAATGAGCAAAATTGATTGATCAGCAGTGACTATATCGCCGACACTAACCATAATTTCAGCCACTTGCGCTTCGTCGACCCCTAAGTCTGGTAAGGCGTGCGTCGTTGCTTTTCCTATTTCAGCGCCTGCTTGTTTTGCAGGTTGAGAAGTATTTGCCTCAGCTGCATTAGCATCAGTATCGTTTTGCTTCTCTGCTTGCTGACTATCCTGCGCTGCATTTTGTTTGTCAGTGCTTTCTTTCTCAGCGCTTTGTTTATCATTGCTTTGACTATCATTTTGGCTATCGGCATCTGCTTCGCTTTCAAGCTCAATAAGTACCATACCTTCGCTGACTTGGTCACCAACTGCCACGCTAATTTTAGTCACTTTACCGGCAGCCGAGCTTGGTACTTCTACTGAGGCTTTATCAGATTCTAATAAAATAATATTGTCGTCTTTTGCAATAACGTCGCCAACTTCGACCATAATCTCACTGACTTCGGCGCTATCAACACCCAAATCGGGGGCTTTAATGTCCATCCGTAATTCTCCTTTTATTATATTGCCTTGTCTTTTGGCTATTCTTTGACGTCGTCATCATTGAGTAAGGCGGCATCGGCTGGATCTTCTGCGCGGCCTTCGCTGCTTATTTCGTCATCATCTTCACTGACAAACTCTGGCACAGGGTTCGGATGTACATTGTCAGGGCCTGGGGCATCTGGGAAATGATCATAATGAGGCTGTTGTTGCCATGCAGGTGGTTGATCCGCTTCAATACCAAAGCTTGAAATCGCATCTTTGACCAGACGCATCTCAACTTCACCTTCATCGGCTAAGCGCTTAAGCGTAGCAACCACAATGTGCGCAGCATCGACGTGGAAGAAGCTACGTAATTGCTCACGAGTATCCGAGCGGCCATAACCGTCAGTACCCAAAGTCGTATAAGGACGGTTATCAGGTAACCACGCGCGGATTTGTTCTGGATAATTGCGCATATAATCGCTCGCCGCGACGACGATACCTTCATGCGGGGCAAGCTGTTCAGTCACCCATGGCACCACTTCTTCATCCATCGGATGCAGGCGGTTATAGTCATCACAAGCCATACCATCGCGGGTCAGCTCATTAAAGCTCGTTACGCTCCAAACGTTGGATGAGATATTAAACTCGTCTTGTAAAATTTTCGCCGCTTTTTGCACTTCGCGTAAAATAACGCCTGAACCTAATAGCTGAACTTGACTTGAACCATTGTCTTCTAGCAAGTACATACCGCGCTTGATGCCTTCTTCGACACCTTCTGGCATGGCAGGTTGTTCGTAATTTTCATTCATCAAGGTCAAGTAATAATAAACGCGCTCGCCCTCGCCATACATACGGCGCAGACCATCGTGCATAATCACTGCCAACTCGTAACCAAAACATGGGTCATAAGACACACAGTTCGGCACAACGTTAAATAAAATCTGCGAATGACCATCTTGATGCTGCAAGCCTTCGCCGTTTAGCGTGGTACGACCAGCCGTTGCGCCAAGTAAGAAACCTTGCGCCTGACAATCACCCGCTGCCCATGCCAAATCACCAACGCGCTGGAAGCCAAACATAGAGTAGTAAATATAGAGTGGAATCATCGGCAAAGCATTAACAGAATAACTGGTTGCCAGTGCAATCCATGTACTCATTGCGCCTGCTTCGTTAATCCCTTCTTCTAACATATGACCATCGATGGCTTCTTTATAGCCCATCAAAGCTTCACTATCCTCTGGTGTATATTTTTGTCCAGAAGCCGAGTAAATGCCCAATTGACGGAACATACCTTCTAAACCAAAGGTACGCGCTTCATCAGGAACGATAGGTACAACGCGATCTTGAATGTCTTTATTTTTTAACATCGCCGCTAGTAGACGGACAAACACCATGGTAGTCGATTGCTCTTTGCCATTACTGCCTTTTAGCACCCGATCAAAAATAGACAACTCTGGAATGTTTAATGGAATATGACCACTACGGCGATTGGGCAGATGACCACCTAACGCTTCACGGCGACCTTTTAGATATTTCATCTCCAGCGAATCTTCTTTTGGACGATAAAACGGCAGCGTCTGCAACTCTTCATCGGTAAATGGCAAATCAAAGCGATCGCGGAAATACATCAAGGCTTCATGGTCAAGTTTTTTGATTTGATGCGTCTTATTGACCGCTTGCGCTTGGTTAGACAAGCCATAACCTTTAACCGTTTTTACTAAGACCACGGTCGGTTGGCCTTTGGTTTTCATGGCTTCACTAAAAGCCGCATAAACCTTCATCGGATCATGCCCGCCGCGGTTTAAACGTGAGATATCATGGTCGGACAGCTCGTTTGCCATCTCCTCTAACTCTGGATATTTACCAAAGAACTCTTTACGGGTAAATTCAGGCGTACGCGCTTCATATAGCTGATATTCACCGTCGACCGCTTCTTCCATCCGGTATTTAAGCACGCCAGTCACGTCTTTATCTAGCAAGGTATCCCACTGGCCGCCCCAAATGACTTTAATCACGCGCCAGCCAGCACCGCGGAATACCGACTCAAGCTCTTGAATAATCTTACCGTTACCGCGCACAGGGCCATCAAGGCGCTGCAAGTTACAGTTAATCACCCAAATTAAATTATCCAGTTTCTCGCGACCAGCAAGCGAGATGGCACCTAAGCTCTCTGGCTCATCGGTTTCACCATCGCCCAAAAAGGTCCAAATCTTGCGATCTTCTTTTTCTAACAAGCCGCGGTTTTCCATATAGCGATGCACGTGCGCATGATAAATGGACATAATCGGGCCCAAGCCCATGGAGACGGTTGGGAACTGCCAATAATCTGGCATTAAGTACGGATGCGGATAGCTTGAGAGACCTTTACCGCCTACTTCACGGCGAAAGTTTTCTAGCTGCTCCTCATTTAAGCGACCTTCTAAATAAGAGCGCGCATAAATACCGGGCGCTGAGTGACCTTGATAATAAATCATGTCACCGCCGAAATGGTCGCTCGCCGCACGGAAAAAATGGTTAAAGCCGGTTTCATAAAGGGTCGCACTTGAGGCGAAAGTCGCTAAGTGACCGCCTAAATCGTCATCGTTTTTATTGGCGCGCATGACCATTGCCAACGCATTGTAGCGAATCAAAGCACGAATTTTACGCTCAATTGTCAAGTCACCTGGGTACATTGGCTCATCTTCGACGGCGATGGTGTTGATATAAGCGGTATCGAGACGGTTAAATGGCAGCCCTTCTTGTACCGCCATGTTGTATAGCGCTTTTAATAAAAACTGCGCCCGATCCTTATCGGCATGTTTGATAACGGACTCAAAGGCTTCCAGCCATTCTTGGGTTTCGGTGCTATCAGCATCCTTATAATAGTTCATCTTAATTAATCCTTTTTATCAGTCAGTCCTGCATGATGACAGGGTGTTATTAAATCAGAATGTGGTATGGGTATTAATGAGCAATTGATTGAATTGGTGCCTTACCTATAACGTCCTTGCTGCATATAAGCATGGCATTATTATTCAGGGTTATAACAGAGAATTCTAAATAAATCGTATCACTGTAGAGTAGCATTAGGCGCAAATAAACACCGTTGCAAAATTAAACGGTAGCCACTATGCAATTCTCACTATCAAATGATAATGACACTCTATTATAGGTACTTATTGTGGATTTGTTTATAGCTATGAAGAAATGCCGATATGACAAGTATTTTTGAAATAAATAGTGATTAGTTATTAAATGAATATTTGTTGTTAGATTGGTTAAAGCTATTTATATTTTAGCGGCTGACATAACTAAGATTATTTTGGCTCTATATCAATAACTCTACCATCTATCCTCTATAAGTATACGTTCGTCTTATTCTTATATACTAACCATGTTTTAAACACTACAATTAATATGAAGTATTATTAATTCATTATCGTTAACGGAGCTATCATGATTTTCTTTTCTAAGACATTAGAGATAAGGTTCATAGTGTCTCGTTGGGTTATGTTGGCGTCCGTATTGCTATTACTTCCAGTTTCTAACGTTTTTGCGGCGACTTGTCCATCTAGCTATATCTCTTCAACTGTCAAACCTCAAGAGTATAGCCAATGGCCATTAAACTCCTTGAACTCAACGATTACGGCAACGGGCAGCACTGACCCAGATGATGATGTCGTAATTACTGGTTCAATGACACAGAATGGCGACTCCCAAAGCATCAACGGTGCAGTTAATACCAGCTCTCCTACTGGCGGCGCATTTTTTATTAAACAAAATATGCGAAGCAGAAACGATACCAACACCATCACCTATAAGTTTGACAAGCCTCTCGTTAATCTAAGTATGAGTGTCTATGATATTGATCGAGAATTCAGATTTTTCGATTATAATTGGAAAGACAAACTAAAATTTATAGCTAAAGATAAAGCTGGTCAAACTGTTTCACCAATATTCTCGAACAATGGTGAATATGTGGCCGCTTCAGGAAACACCGTAACTGGAGATAGTCGATTTGGAACGTTTGGTACATGTAGCGATAATGACTTTAGTTCCTCTTGTAAAATCACCGCCTCTTTTGACCAACCTATCACAGAGCTAAGCATTGAATATGGAAATGCTAGCGATGCTATATCAGATCCAGTTGAGCAAAACATTGAAGTGACGTTCGATGATTTCTGTGTGCCATTGCCAACCTATACTATCTCGAAAGATGACGGTTTGACTAGTATTGGCACTAACAATACCACTGACTACGTAATTACCGTGACCAATACTGGTGACGTCCCTTTAAAAAATTTAATACTCAAAGACCCCGCGGTTTCAGGTCTTAGCAAGCAATCTAACATTATTTGTGATAGTACAGACGCTAACAATATTTGTAATGCTAATACTGTACCGACTATAGCCTCATTAGAAAGCTCAACAGGGTTTAACATCTCATCTATACCCGTAGGTAAAAGCTATAGTATTAGTGTACCTACACTCGTTACAGCAGCTTCAGGTTCTACTGTACAAAATATTGCTACAGCCACCCTTAAAACAACAATCGAAACCGCCTCTGATATTAATAAGGTGACTTCTATATTTGACAGTGGCTCAGTCAGCGCACCTGCTAGTTGTCCAAGCGGACATCAAATGTATTATATCGGCGAAAACCCACCAAAATACACCCCTATAAAAACGCAAAAGCTCAGTTGGACGAGCGGAACAAGTAATATTTATACTATTGGTGGAATTAAATTCACACTATCCTTTCCTATTGTGAAAAACATACTTACTGGTTATCCAAAGTATGAAGCTGCAAATGACACAGCAACAAAAAACTCGATTAATATGTTTCATACTAGCCAAAAACTGGATGTAAACCATCAATTGACTGCTACCATAGATAGACCGGTATCAAAATATGGTTTTGTAGTTCAAGATGTCGATTCAAACCAGAGCAGTAAATACATTGAAAGTCTAACAATAACAACTTTGGGCGGCGTTTTTAGTAATTTTAAAAGCTCTAACCATGTGTTGTCTGATGGCGACAAAACCATAACTGGTATACCATGGCAAAATTGTAATACCTCTAGTACCTCTAACCTATGTAACTTCAATATAGATTGGGGTTATAAGCCATCATTGACACCTTTTACCATTACCCATGGCAATACCTTTACTGGTGCTAGTACATCCTCGTCAAGTGGTAATCATTTGGTCGGCTATTCCGACTTCTATTTCTGTCTAGCACCGCCAAAACTCGTGATAAAAAAGATGCTAAATGGTAGTCGGATCAACGATACTGATGCTAAGCGTGACCAGTTCGAGATAAAAGTTACGGGTAATTCAATAGCGACCAACAGTTTCATCACAACTGGTAAAGGTTCTGCTATCAATAAAGGTACTAGTGCGGTATTAGAATTAGAAGAAAATAAAAGCTATACGATTACTGAACGTGTGATGAATGGAACAACAGTAGGCGATATCGCAAATTATGATGCTACCTATATCTGTAGCAATGCTACAACAGGCAGCACCACAGTAATGCCTACTACTGCCATGACTTACGATGCCGCTGCTAAAACTCGCTCATTTACTTTGGCAAATGCCACCTATGGCGATGAGATTACCTGCACTATCACTAACAATCCGGCGAGCTATACTTTTTCGGGTACGGTCTTTAATGATAATGGTGGTATTGCGGCGAGCGAAGCCAACAGGCAAAATATTTCTACTTTATTTACCGATAATAAGCAATACTTTAATGGTCGGTTAGATGCTGGTGAGCTGGGAATATACGAAAATGGACTTCGAGTAAAACTAACAGACTGTGACGGTAGAACGTTAGATAACAAATCTGTTGACGTTTTAAGCTCAGGCAGTGATATAGGTAAATATAGCATCACTGTTTCTGGCAATAAACTAGTTGATGGCACTGGCAACAATCTTACAAAGATTTGTTTGGTAGAAGAAGAGCCTCAAAGTTGGAAATATAGTGTAGATACTACTACTAATACGAGAGAAATCACATTAGTGCCTGGGGTTTACAACTATGCAAATCTTAATTTTGGTGAAGTAGAACCTTATAACACTGCTCTTGTACTGATTAAATTGCAGCATATCCATAATTGCGATGAAAACTTTACCTATCCTACCAATGTCGGCAACGCCGATGATCTCGAAATTGGCTTTGGTGAACAGGCCGCAAATAACGTCATTCCTGGTAAATGTATAGCCTATCGGGTTACTGCTTATAATCGTGGTCATGTTGAGTTAGAGAATATACAAATAAAAGATACGTTACAAACAGAACCTGTTGCGTCTACCTTTCATTTTCCACTTCCCGTAGGAAACCCTGCGTCTATCAACCCCTACAATAATAGCTTGCCTAAAGATACAATTACTTCTAAACCTTTTAACCTATTAGGCGTACAGTCTTCCACTAACGTGCCTCAGGCAACGCTATATTTTAATACTAAATATGGCTCAACCATATCCAACTAATTGCGCCTTTTAGCAATTCATAGTTTTCATCGGTTTTTACTCTACGCTAATAGCGCAGTAGAGTAAAAACCGAACCAATCTTTGTACCTCATATAATAGATTATTCAATCTAATACTTGGTGTAATGAACCAAATTCATGCTAAAAATTATAATTTAATCGACAATAGCCTGCTAATTTATTAAATTTAAAAAATTACTAATGTTGGCAATTGAGATATTAATAAGATTATTCCTATAAAACAATATTTTTACCGTTCAAGTACTAAAAAGTACCATTCATCACTTACATCTTGATACTTTGTTATTTATTTGTAAAAATGCAACAATAGACAAATAAACATCTTATTTATCAATACTATCCGTTAATGACGGATAGTAATGCCCCACCCTCATGCTTATATTAATAGATTAGGTAAGAATTTTAATATAATAAGGAATACTATATGAAGTCATCTAATACTTTACGTAATGCTTTACTGGCTACTGTAGCTTCTGCATTTTTGTTGAGCACAGCTTATGCTGATGATGCTCTGAAAATGGAGCTAACCGCTAACAAAGTCGTTAAAAACGCTGAAGGCAAGATCAGTTATCTACCAGTTCGGACAGCCCCTACTGGTACAGTAATTCAGTACAAAGCAATCTATACCAATACCATTAATGAAAATATCAATGACCTAGCGGTGACCTTACCTATTCCAGCTAACATGACCTTTACTGGTGAGGTATCTCCTACTAGCGCCCAAGCAAGTATCGATGGTAAAAACTACGCTGATATACCGCTTATGCGTAAAGTCGATGGCAAAATGGTCAAAATCCCATTTTCTGAGTACCGTACCTTACGTTGGAATATCAAACTATTACCAGCGAATAAATCTGCAGCTGTAGCGCTTAACACCATCGTTGACTAATAAGAGAATGAATTAGTGTATCAAACCACCTGAGCTATTCCTTTAAATTCCAACTTCTAAACCTTTCCTATTTTGGAGTCTCATATGAGAGCAAAAACTTTTAATCACAGCTTTCTAGCCATCGGTGTCGCTGCTGTATTGGGTCTGAGTACGACTGCTAATGCAGCAGATACCACAACACCCATAACTACAACAGGTGTAGATATCATCAACCAAGCAACCGCTAGTTATAAAGTTGCTGGTCAGCCTCAGCCTGAAGCCAAATCTAATGTTGTAAAAGTAACCGTATCACAACAAGTGTCATTTTCACTAACTGCTGATAATGATGATACAGCACAGGGTGGCGAGTTAAATGATGATAAAAACCAAAAAGTAGCAGTGGCTCCTAATGGTTTTGTTGAATTTAAACATACTTTGACCAATACAGGTAACCTTACCGATACTTACGATATCACGTTAGGAACCACAGATGGTAAATATGACCAAGGCGCGTCTACTATCTCATTTGTTGTATTTGAAGAGGATGGAATAACAGAAGTTCGCAGAGGGGAAGTAAAGTACACAGAGGGCGCTAGCATACCATCCGTTCTAGAAAAGGGGCAGTCTGTTAAATTCACTATCAAGTCCAAAACCTCTGGTAATAAAGGTAATGAAACATTAGCACTTCAATTAACTGCTACGAGTAGGTATTTAGCTGGCGTTACTGGTGCAACTAAAACGCTTACCAACGTCGATACCTCATTCACACGGCTGCCTAGCTTTGGTATCGTTAAAACTATTACCAATGGTTTAGATCTCAATGATCCTACTGATACAGCCACCTATAAAGTGGTGGTGACCAACGATCGTACTGACTTTGGTACTGATGCGACAGATATTACTATCGAAGATTTTCTGCCAGACGGTCTAAAAATGGCAAAAGAACTAACCGCTGATGACATTACTATTAGTAGTGGGGCTACTAAAGGCACTATCACTCCAGGAAGCGCAGGTAGCAAAGGCTTCAAAATTACTGGGGTCAACCTTCCAGTCGGTCAAAATATCACTATTGTCTTTTCTGTCATACAAGATGGGACTGTTAAGATTACTCCTACACTTGCTGAGAGTCTAATCAACCATGTCACTGTCACTGATGACTTGGACAACGACCCTTCAACTGAAAATACGCTTATCGATAGCACGAAAGACGGTTTACCAGAAAACGTCTCTACCTTCTATCCAACTGATGATGTCAACAACCTTAATGGCGAGAAACCAGAAAAACCAGGTGACGATTCCACGGTACCATTACTAACTATCGAGCGTAAGCTAACTCTGACAGGTGCGACAGTTAGAGAAATTGCACCTACCACGGGGCTTACCTCAACCAATACTGCTGGTCAAGTTACTCATCAAACTATCATTACTAATACGGGTAAAGATGTTGAAGGCAGTGAACCAGGCGAGCTAACCTTCACGATAAACGATAACGACGGTACCAATAATCCAGATGCGATCAATATAGTGCCTGGTACTGTGACAGTCACTTATTACCCAAATGGTAACGATACCACAACACCAACAATAACCAATAAAACTATTACCGCAGTTAATGGTGTCTATGATCTCTCTACTGCTTTACCTAGTGGCATAGCCCCTAATGGAACCGTCACCATTAAATATAACGTCTCAGCAAATGAGGCACCACTATTCACACCAGTGAACTCTACCACTCCTACATTTGAAGATACTATTGTTACCTTGATTCCTGGTAAAGAAGGCGCTCCTAAACCCCTTAAAGTAACAGATAAAACCACGGTACGCGGCTTAGTACTGGTTAAAAAACAAGCAATAGCTGAAGATTGTGCTGCCGCTAGCACTGGTATTGTGGGAAATTTTGTGACTACAGATATTGGTGGTAAAAATGATCCTACCAACACTACAGTTTTGCCTGGTCAGTGTATTGTCTACCAAATCGAAGCGAAAAACACCTCTTCTGATACTGCTGGCTCAACAGGTTTAGGTTTTGATATTACTGATGTCATTATCTCAGATGAATTTTCTAAATTCTCAGCCAACGCTAATTATGTAACGGGTTCTGTAACTGCTGTTAATGGTACAGCGGCTGAAACTTCAAATGAAGTTACGACTACTGTTGCTACGTTAACACCGCAAGAAACTGCTAGCATGCAGTTTAAAGTTCAGATTAATACCAAAACAGGTAATTAAAGTCTAGGTCTAGATTATTACTTTCAAGCTCTATCAATCACCTTAATCTCTATAAGTATCTACGGATGCTTATAGTCCTCATCTAGCCTAAATCAACTTAGGCTAGATAGACCCTCCCCTATATTGTTTTATTGGATAAGCGACATATGACAGCTCATTTAATGACATCGTTTAAATACATGCCATTGGGTACCGCCAAGGTCTCTGCGTTGACGCTTGCTATGTTTCTTATGCAATCAAATACCGCGCTTGCCGCGCCAAACCCTTTATTACAGATCATCGAAAACACCGCCAACGCCAGTTATGTTGTCGATAACGGTACTAACTTTAATCTAAGTAGCACTTCTAACCAAGTCAGTGTGCAGTCGTCTGCTTTTCCTCAGTATGGTGTAAGCCTAACTTCACCGCAAAGAAAAACTATCGCACCTGGCGATAGCGTTAGTTGGAAAAATGTACTGAAAAATACCAGTTATAGTGACCAGACTATTGACTTAGCCCTAACTGTGCCTAGCAGCCTATCGAACGTAAAACTCTATCAAGACTTAAATAACAACGGACGCTTCGATGAAGGTATCGATAAAGACATTCAGTTAGATAACCACCTAACCGCACAAATCACTTTAGGTAAAAGTGAGCGCATTGAGCTTACCATTCAGGCGTTATCTGATGCCAACGCTAAAGCCGATGATACTGCTGGTATTAAGCTTGGCGCTGTGGTTGTCGAAGACCCTTCTATTACAGCTTTAGTAACTGATGAGCTTATCATCGTCGAATCGCGGCTCGATTTTATGCTTTATTCATGGGATGGTTACAAAAGCAAATCTCAAATTGGCGAAGATATTTATCTCCAAGCCAGCTGTGCTCAATGTAACGTCCAAGATAGCGTGCGAGATGAAATATGGATCACCATCACTTCTTCTAAAACGGGTGATACGTATTCAGTTAAAGCCATCGAAACTGGTGTGAATACCGGTAAATTTCGTGTAGAGGTGACAACAGAAAATAACGCCAACGCCATTAATGACGATATCATTCAGACGCTAGAAGGTGATAATTTACTCGCTAAGTTAGATGCTTATGTCGATGAAAATGGTGTAAAACAGCAAATTTCAGAAAATATCAGCAGCGCTATCGCCATTATTGATGACAACCCTAGCTTACAGATTACTAAAGAAGGCGATGTCAAAACTGCCTCATTTGGCGATTATGTTAACTATACAATCAATATCCAAAATAATGGCGCCACAACCGCTTATAACGTTGAATTAAAGGACGCTTTACCGCGCGGTTTTGATTATGTGCAAGGCAGTGTAAATATTGATAAAGCGCAAACTACTGAATTTAAAAGCGACGGTAAGTACCAAGTTTTAAGCTTAGGCAATATGAATGCTGGCGAAACAAAAGACATTACTTATCGCGTTCTTATTGGTTCATCGGCATTAGGCGGTGACGGTATCAACCGTGCCACCGCCGTTGCTACTACTGAGCAAGGTCAGAGCCTAGTATCACGGGAATCGCAGTGGAAAATCGAGGTTGAGCGTGGAGTCATGAATACCGACGGCATCATCATCGGTAAGGTTTACCATGATATCAATCGTGACGGCATTCAACAAAAAGAAGATGGCGAGCTTGGCGTTGCAGGCGTGCGCATCTATATGGAAAATGGCAATTTTGTCGTCACCGATCCTGAAGGTAAATATAACTTCTATGGCGTCAGTGCAAAAACTCACGTTCTAAAAGTTGACCGCACCACTATTCCTAACGCCACTGAAATGGTGACCCAAAGCAATCGCAATGCCGGCGATGCAGGCAGCCGTTTTGTTGATTTAAAATATGGCGAACTGCACCGTGCTGACTTTGGCATCGTTGGTGGTTTGGGCGATAGCACTGAGCGCTTAAATGCAGAGCTGGACGCGCGCAGCAAGTCTGTCAGCGCTAAAAATGATGCCCTAGAGCAAGCAGTAAAAACCGAACTGGTGTTAGAACCTGATTATAACCGCGACACTAAAGACAATGTCGATGCCAGCGGCTGTAAATCTAATGACGTTTTAGAGGGCGGTATCCAGCAGTGCGACTCTGTCATCGTCAATGAGATGGTCAAGCCAGCGGCCAGTCGTGTTGATATGGCAATAGCTAAGGTTGCACCGCCTGTAGAAAAAGAGTTAGAAGAATATTTAAAAGACGTTTCTAGCAATGATGTTGCCTTTATTAATCTTAGCGAAGGTCAGCAGCTCAGCACCTATAAGCAAATGGTGCAAGTTCAAGCGCCACTCAGCTCTAACTTTACTCTATATGCTAATGGCAAAGCGGTATCAGCCGAGCAAATCGGAAAAACCGCTGAACAAGAAAAGCAAAAAGTGACGGCTTTTGATTATTATGCCGTCGACTTAAAGCGCGGTGCTAATACTTTACGCGCCGTTGCCACTGACATTAATGGCAAACTCATCTCTGAGCAAACTATCAAAGTATTGACCCCCGATAGCTTACAGGCTATTGAATACCGCACTCAAGACCAGCTCGTTGCCGCGGATGGTATTAGCGAATATCAAGTTGTCATTAGCCTAAAAGACCGTGACGGTCGTCCTTATCTAGGCTCTACTTCACTGACTCTCGATACCAATATTGGTCGCATCAATCTTAGTGATAGCAGTAAAGATCAAGCTGGAACGCAGGTAACTGTTAGTGGTGGTGAGTTACTAATTCCTATTACTGCGCCTAGCGTACCGGGCAAAGGCGAGCTTGTCATCGATACGGGTAGCAGCAAGCAAATCATTCCACTGCAGTTCACGGCGCAATTACGTCCGCTCATCGCTGTCGGTATCGTCGAAGGTGCTATCTCACTTAAAGATTTTGATGGTAACCAGATGACTGATGCTCAAGGCGCTTTTGAAAAAGAGCTTCGTGAAATCGCTGGTAACGATGATTACTCAGCGACAGGTCGCGCTGCGATGTTTTTAAAAGGTAAGGTACGCGGTGACTATCTACTGACGCTTGCTTATGACAGCGATAAAAAAGGCGAACGCCTGTTCCGAGATATCGATCCAGGTGAATACTATCCTGTCTATGGTGATTCGTCAGCCAAAGGTTTTGACGCCCAATCGACCAGCAAACTTTATGTTCGCCTCGATAAAGGTCGCTCATTTGCCATGTATGGCGATTTAAAAACCCAAATCGATAATGACGAAGGTATCAAACTTGGTCAATACAATCGCACCCTAACGGGATTAAAAGCGCAGTTTGAAGATACGAACACTCGCGTCACCGCGTTTGCTGCTGTAACTCGTACCTCACAGCGGGTTAATGAAACTCGTGGTTTAGGTATTTCAGGGCCCTACCCACTTGCTAATGACTTTGATGCGGTATTAGAAAACTCAGAAACCATCGAAGTCATCACCCGTGATGCCAATAATCCTGGCCGTATCGTGCGCCGTGAGACCTTGACGCGCTTTGCTGATTACGAAATCGATCCTATTAGCCGTAGCTTATATTTAAAAGCTCCGATTGCTAGCCAAGATATCGATGTCAACCCTATCTATTTACGTATCACTGTCGAAGTCGATGAAGGCGGCGAGAAATATTGGGTTGGTGGTATCGCAGCCAAACAGCAATTGACCGATAAAGTCGCCATCGGTGGCAGCTATATCAATAGCGATGACCCACTTAATAAAGAAGAACTTGTCAGCGTCAATACGGTCGTAAAATTTAACGATAAGCTAAAACTGGTCGCAGAATATGCTAAAAACAAAGCAGAAAATCCAAACGCTCAGCTAAGTGATCAGATTAATGCCAAAGGGCTAGACGCTAAAGATACGAAAGGTGATGCGCTGCGTATCGAGCTTGACTATGACGATAAGAAAAACACCCGCGCCAAAGCCTATTATAATGATACCGATGAAGGTTTCGTTACCGGCGCTTCGCCGCAAACGGCTGGCCGCAACGAGTCTGGCATCGAAATCACCCACACGTTAAATGACAAAAAAACTGCGCTTAAATTGGAAGGCGTACGTACAGAAGACCATACCGCCGAAGCCAGTCGCCAAGGTGTCCAAGCCAGTATTGAACAGCGTTTAAGTAAAAATATCGTTGGCGAAATCGGCTTACGTTACTATAAGCAAGATGCCACTGCCGCCTCACGCAATACTCAAGCGGCAACCGATGTCGTAGATATTACCAACGATACTGTCTTTAATGATGACATTATTAATCAATCAGCCCTCAATGGCGTAAGCAATGCTGAAAAAGACATCGAAGGTACCACTGCCCGCGCCCGTCTCACCGCGCGATTACCAAAGCTAAATAACTCACTGGTATTTGCCGAATACGAACAAGATATTGAGCATAGTTCGCGAAATGCCACGTCTATTGGCGGCGAAACAGCGCTTGGCAACCTAGGTCGTTTGTACGCTCGCCATGATTTAATCAATAGCTTGTCAGGCAGCTACGGTTTGGACGATTCGGATGAGCGTCAACGTACCGTTATCGGCTTTGATGCCACTTATATGAAAGACGGCAAAGTCTATAGCGAATACCGTATGCGCGATGCCATTAGCGCCCGCGAAGCTGAAGCCGCTATCGGTTTAAAGAATAAATGGTATGTACAGCAAGGCTTAACGCTTAACACTTTGTTTGAGCGCGTTGAATCGTTAGAAGGCGAAAAAGACAGTACCGCGACTGCAGCAGGTGTTGGCGTTGAATACCTTGCTAATGAAAACTATAAAGCCTCGGGGCGCTTGGAGAAACGTTGGGGCGACACCAGTGATACGCTACTTGCTAGCGCAGGCGCCGCTTATCGTTATAGTGATGAGATTACCTTATTAGCCAAAGACATTTACTCGCAAGTCGATTACGATGATGGCCATCGCACCATCAATCGTTTTCAGCTAGGCGCCGCTTACCGCGATTATGATAGCAGTAAGCTCGATATGCTTGCTAAGCTTGAATACCGCTTAGATGATAACGCAACAGGCAACGATCCATATCAAAAAGATACTGTTGTCTGGTCATGGAGTGGTAACTATCATCCAACGCGTCCATTGACACTATCAGGTCATTATGCCGGTAAATATACGGAATATGACGCTCAAGGTATTGTTAGCGATAATACTGCACACGCTGTGTATGCACGCGGATTGTATGATATCAGCGAGCGCTGGGATGTTGGTTTGCAAGCAGGTACGTATTGGAATAAGCAGGCGGATGACTTATCTTACTTGGTTGGTGCCGAAGTTGGCTATAGCCCGATGACCAACCTTTGGTTATCGCTTGGCTATAACTTCATGGGCTTTGAAGATGAAGATATTGCCTATGACGATACGACGATAGAAGGCGCTTACTTTAGATTACGCTTCAAATTTGATGAAGATCTATTCAAACGCGAAGATTCACGTAAAAATAAGCCGCTCAGCGCAAATTCTACGTTATAATTCCTCCCAGTTGTCATTTATTCTCATTGTCGTAAGCCCTGCTTACGGCAATTTTGTATTAACGGGGCGATATTTTTTATCCTATGATAACCAACCCATTTAAATACAAACCTCTAATACTTATTACCTTACTATAAGGTTGTTCTTATGCCTCGCACTAGCATTCAAGCCACTGGCTATAAAAAACCTTTATATACTGTCTTATCAGCTGCGTTACTATTGTCAGCGGTTTCTTGTGTATCAACTACAAGTCTTACGCCAAAAGAGAATACATTAAAGACAGCAGATTACTGTCGCAGCAGCAACGATACTAAAACTCTAGCACCTTCTAAATCACAAAGCGTACAGCAGCGTGCTATGGATTGCATGCTGAACGAATTACAAATTTATCAACAAAAAAACATGAGCGCGCGGCAACAATACTTTGCTTACAAAGCCCAAGCTTGGCTAAACTATGCAAATCATAAAGACAGTATGAATAGTCGCTCAGACATTGGTGTGGAAGCTGCCCAAACGGCAGAAAATATCTTGCAAGCGTTAAAAAATGATAAGGTTGAAGAGCTTGCACTTATTGATGACATTCCGTCTACTTCTGCACTCATGCGACCTGATTTATGGGCAACTCTAAGTGCACTTAAAGATAGTGGCGGTATCAATAGTGCGGCAAGCGAAATCGCCCTTAGCGAAGTCTCATTAATATGGGCAGCTACCGACCAGTGTGAGCGTGGCGCGAAATCATCAAACAGTCACTTTCGGATGGCAGACCGCTGGCTTGAGCAAGCGCGCGAGGCATTTGTAAATACTCATGATTCAAAAGCGAATGTCGCTTTAGAAGCGCTTATCGTGCGCTATTATGAAGAATACGCTCCTTTAGATTCAAGCGATGACGGTTGTAACGGTCAAGCGCTACCGATAATGAATAAAAATTAAATGTCCTCTTAAAACACTAAACGATTAATACAATCTCATAAAATTGCACAAAAAAAGCCGACATCATGTCGGCTTTTTTATATTCGTCATTTGGCTCAAAACTCTTGTCTAACTCAATAAAAATTAACGGTTTTTACGCGGTAATTTTTCTGGCAGATAGCAACGCAGATAAGCGATAGACGCCGTATTGGCTTCTTGCAAATACTTCTCAGTAATGCTTTGATGACGGCGATAAGAAACCGTAAAGATGGCATTGATGATGCTGAAGGTAATCAATAATACATCTTGAATATCTTCGAATTTTGGCATCTCATAACGCTCTGATAAGCGCTTATAGACCAATTGCACCACTTGATTGTCCATATGCTCACCATAGCTATCCCCTTCAAAATCAGGCGTATTGGTGTCATAAATCAATTTGGCTTTGGTTTGATCTTCATCAAATATTTGTACACAGCGCTCAATCAACGCGGTCAAGTACGCTTGCCATCTGTCATAATCAACCGTTTCAACCGTTGTCAGCACTTCTAAAATATCGATGGCATTTAAAAAACGCAGTGCTAAAAATATCGCTTCGATATTAGGGAAGAAATGATAAGCAGAAGCTCTTGGAATACCCGCTTCTTCGCAGACAGCTGCCAAAGTGATGTCGTTAATTGCTTGAGTTTCACTCAATTTTTTCGCGCCCATCAATAGTTTTTGACGGCGTGCGCGGCCTTGTTGACTGGTAAATTTGAATTTATTTGGCACCAGCTTCTTTGCCAGCTCAGAATCTACCAGTACATCTTCAATCTTATCTTCTTTATTTTCAATCATCATAAATCTCTTAAGGTTACGCCCTAACTTTATATAGTCTTCATCAGATAGTATTTGTCCTAAATCGAAGGACTATTTTCTATCAACCGGTAATTTGGGCCAATAGCACCGCTACTATACTAAAATGAAGCAGCATGATAAACGCTTGTAAACTATCAAGCAAGGGACATGAATAGGTTAAAAAATAACTCACTAATTACTAAGTAAACAGGGTTAATTGTGAAGTTTAATTTTCGCTCTTATAATACCATGATCGATGACTCTATCGGCATAATCCCACTTTAAATGGTCATTAAAATAGTCAACTCGTTCAACCTGACCAAGCGAAAACTTACTATCAGGTAAAAACTCTTCTGAAACAAACAGCTGGTCAATTACTTCAGGCATACCTTGATAAATATGCGTATAAGCAACATCTTTCATCCAGCCATAACGTGCTTGAATACGGGCGGCGTCAAATAACGCGACATCGCGCATACTTTTATCATAATTGACTTCGCCTGTCTCGCTCATCAGTTGGGTGGTCACGCTACCGGTGACATCGTTCATATCACCTAATAAAATCAGTGGCTCACGCGTATGATGCAGGCGCTCAATAATATACATACGGATAGAGGCAGCTTCTGCGGCGCGCATACACAAACTACGCAGCTTGGCACGAACGCGAATATTTGGATCGTCCATATCCTCTAGTAACTGACCATTTTCATCGCGTAGGAAAAAAGCACGTTTGCTTTTTAAATGCGCGGTGACAATCGTAATCGGTTGTCCAAAGGCATTGACTCGTAATACAAGCGGCGGACGATTAAAGCGCTGATAAAGACCGATATCAGGAATATCAATGACCGCTTTTGGCTCTACCTGTTCTAACAAAGTGCTTTCTAACTGCTCAAAACGCGTAATAATTCCGACAGCTGGCGTCTGTTGCGCGCCTTTGCCTTGGGTATAAGGACTGGCCTTATCATTACTTGCCAGCGGAATAACCACATGCTCAGGTTTGAATCCTAACCCTACTGCCAGTGCTTCAAGCGCCTGACTGTCCCATACTTCTTGTACGGCTATGATATCAGCATGCGCCTTTGCCAGTAAGTCGGTAATGCCGTGCAGCTTATGCTGGTATTCGTTATCGCTATAAGCCGGCGCGTTTTCATAATAAATTCGATTAGGGTTAGCAAAATTAAGTAAATTGGCCGTTGCTATATAAAATTGCTTAGGGCTATTGTCTTCAGCGTTATTAACCATGAATTACCTATTATTATTATTTTTGATAATTGTCTTTTTTACGAGTAACTGTTTTTGATGATTGTCTTTGTTTAATAATGACTATTTTCTAGAATAACCTTTTACTACCATATATTCGTATATAACAATATACATTAAAAAAGCCTCCAAAGACATCTTTGGAAGCTTTAAAATAACATAAAACTGACTATATTTATGAGTTAGCAGAGCCAGTTCTACAATCAAACTAACTCTAGTAATGAAGGAGTAAGTTTTCTTATCCTTTGCTTACTTATGTTAAACAGCTCATTAGTTTAACTTAACATGTATATTTAGCAAAAAGCAGTTCAACAAAACGTAACTTATCCTTCATTTTTTAAACTAACCTGACTTATAGCAAGTATCTATGAACTCATCGCTTTATTACGATACACGATTCCATGCGTCACGTGAGGCACGGCGTGCTTCATTCCACTCTAGGCGCGACTCACCTTTCACTTCATGCCATGAGCGCTCTAAGTCTGATTCATGGTCTTCAAAACGAGCACCAGCTGGATAACGAGCACGGTTTGCATAACCTACTGCATACGCTGGGTGTAAATCGCGGTCAAAGTCATGACCTTCACGGTAATAATCAGCATTAGCATGTTCTGCACGCCAGTAAGCTTCTTCACGAGTAGGATCAATCGCTTCTGCTGCTGCGTGACCTGCGCCGCCACCAACGATAGCACCAATAGCTCCGCCAATTAAAGTACCTAATGGGCCTGCCATTGTACCAATTGCCGCGCCTGCTGCTGCACCGCCAACACCACCAATACCAGTACCGATTGGATGTGAACCTGGTTCACCTGTGATTGGATCGGCGTTTAAATCTTCTTTACTTTCCTTCGTCATGTGCTTAACGGCAGTACGGTCGATGGCATCATGGTCATTGATGATATTGTCATTTTCATGACCGACAACTCTATTGCCATTAATATCGCGGTCAGTGCCTGCTAAGCGGCGATCGTTATCATCGATAATACGATCTCTGTCGCCCACTTCAACATAATCATCATTCACTACGCGGTTATTAGGGTCGGTAATACGTCCATCGTTATTCATAATATTATCCTTAAATTATTTGTTATATATTAGATTTATTGTTCACTCATTTATAAAGCGTTAAATTTAACAAACTAAGCAATATTAGAATTAACCAATAAAAATAATTGTTAAGAATTAACTTTTATAAATCAGCAGTGTTGCTTGATTCATCTAAAGTATAGGAACTTATGGATAACGACCGATACACAGATTATGTAAACTATGTCCAAGTTACGATTGCCTTGCGTTACAGCCTGTATCTTTATCACTATTTTGTAGGGCAGCAGAGTATTTTGAGTAATTTATAAGCGTCTATTCACTAAAACTTTAATTTTCATTTAAACATTTATAAGACTTTTAACGCTCTATCAATCGCTTGTTGCCACTTATCAAGATGCTGTTCACGCCTATCCGCAGACATCTCAGGCTCAAAGATGCGGTCAATCTGCCACGAGGCTTGTATCGTAGTCTCATCGTATAGTCCGGTTTTTAATCCGGCTAATAATGCTGCGCCTTTAGCGGTAATCTCTGTGTCTTTAGGGCGTAGCACTGGTACGCCTAATAAGTCGGCTTGAAACTGCATGAGCAAGTCGTTATTCGCCGCACCGCCATCCACTCTTAATTCAGTCAAAGGATGCGGGCTGTCCTTTTGCATGGCAATCAGCACATCGTAAGTTTGATAGGCAATGGCCTCGAGAGCCGCGCGCGCAATATGGGCTTTGGTTGTGCCGCGGCTCATACCAGTAATACTGGCATTGATATCTGAGCGCCAATAAGGCGCCGCAAGCCCTGTAAATGCTGGCAGTAATACCACCTCCTCACTACTATCTACCTGCCGCGCTAAATGCTCAACCTCACTGCTTTGTTGAATCATGCCAAGATTGTCACGCAACCACTGCACGATAGCGCCCGCCATAAACACACTACCCTCTAAGGCATAAGTGACTTCTCTTTTGGGCGGCTGTAGCAAGCGTCTGCCAGACTGCACAATTTGATCAAAGGATAGATTGTCTGGGCGGGTTGGCGTTGATTTGCGTTGCCAAGCAATGGTCGTCAGTAACTTATGCTCGCTCAGTTTTGGCTCTTTACCAATATTCATCAGCATAAAACAGCCGGTGCCATAGGTATTTTTTGCCATGCCTGCATTGAGGCAACCTTGCCCAAACAGCGCCGCTTGCTGGTCACCTAATACCGCCTGAATGGGAATTTGTTTAGCGAACAGTCCTTTTTTGGTTTTACCAAAATCGCCATCAGACGGTAGTACCTTGGGCAATATGTTCATCGGTATCCCAAAGCAGGTACATAGCTCCTCCGACCATACCAGTTTATGGACATCATATAATAAGGTACGACAAGCATTGGTGACGTCAATGACATGCTCGCCACCGGTCAATTTATAAATAAGCCAGCTGTCTATAGTACCGACCGCGATTTCGCCTTTATTAGCGCGCACCCTTAATTTGGGATCGTTTTCTAACAACCATGCAATTTTACTGGCGCTAAAATATGGATCCAAACGCAAGCCTGTAAGACGTTGAATCTCACTGGCCATATCATCATGGCTGTTATCCGTCTTAGCGCTTGGGCTTTTCGCAGCAAGCGTTTTACAATAGCTGGCAGTACGGCGGTCTTGCCAAATAATGGCCGGCGCTAAAGGTTTGCCCGTTTGCTTATCCCACATCACGATAGACTCACGCTGATTGGTAATTGCAATACTGGTGACATCGGTGGCTAGCAGCCCTGCTTGATTAATCACATCATGAGCACAGCTAATCTGCGTTTGCCAGATCTGCTGCGCGTCTTGCTCAACAAAACTTGCCTGCGGAGTTTTTAAAGTCGTCGGCTGCTGGGCCATTTTAATCGGGCGGGCATGGTCGTCATACAATATTGCGCGGCTCGACGTCGTACCTTGATCTAGCGCTAAAATATATCCTGCCATTACTCGCATCCTATTTTATATAATGTTATTTTTTATCGGCTAATTTTTATCTGGTTTTATCACTGATTTATAAACCAACTCATAAATAATGCTATTATCTGTCTTGAAGCTAGACACTTAACATAAAACTGGTGTCCATTCAACGCAAAATAAGCGAATAGTGAGCATTGACCCGTCACCATTGTGCCACTACAGTGTACGCTTTGTTATGAATAACCAATTTTTGCTTTCTATTAATGGTCTATAATATTGCCCTGTTTGACTACCTACTAGAAATTTTGCGCTTTAAACACTTTGCATTCTAATTAATGGCTTATGTGACTTATGAAATTTGCTTTATCGACTCTGTCTACTGCTGTGATGACGGTTACGTTCATGGGCTTAGCCGCGTCTCACTCCGCAAACGCCAATGATGATATTAACACGCCCCAAAATGAAGTAGCGCCCGTTGTCGTGACGCAAATTGTTGACGCGGATACGCCAAGCAGCCTGCAAGACAGTAGTGGTATTAAAAACAGTGTTCAAGAAAACGGCACTCAAATAACTCACACTCAAACTGATAAAAACCTTGCGCAAAAAAGCATCATAAAAAATAAAGCCGCGCCGATAGAAACACAGCCAGTTAAAGCTGAGTCAAATGGTCATTTAACCACCCTTATCGATCCTATTACCCATAAAAGCATTGAAAATAGCTATCCTTTAGAAGTATCGAGTCTGCTTAGTCTTGAGCAAGCGCAAAATATTTTATTGCAAGTTTCACCAAAAATCGCCGCCAATCAAGCCGCGATTGCTGCCAGTGAATATGAAACCGATGCCTTAAAAACCATCGACCACCCGTTAGTATTTGCGCGCGCCTCCGCCACTGCTTATAACTTGGACGCCGATGTTGATTTATCGTCAATTAAAAACGGTATTATCAACGATGTGAATAGTAGTATTGATGGTATCGACCCGCCGATAGACATAGAAAATTTGCCAGACTTTGGTGAATTGGTCGGTGACCGTATCCCAGATACTTACGATTTGAAACGTTCGGGTTCAACGACGGGCGCAGGCCTTGGCGTGGTATGGCCCATTTATACCGCTGGACGTACAGCAGCATTAACAGGCGCTTCCACTGCTCGCACCCAAGAAGCCGTCGCCGATAGTATTTTGGATAAAAATGAGCTGTACAACACCTTAATTGAGCGTTATTTTAAGGCACAGTTGGCGATTATTGCCGCTTATTTACGTGACGATGCTTATGATACGGTGCAGCAAGTTGACCATATGGCGCAGCGGCTTTTTGAAGAAGGGTTTATCTCCCGTGTCGATCGCTTAGAAGCCCAGTCGGCGCTCGCCGATGCAAAAAGCGAATCGGTCAATGCTAATAATGATGCGCGTCTGGCAATGATGGCGCTGCAGCGGCTTTTACGTACCGATTATCGTATCAAACCCAGCACGCCTTTATTTGTCTCAAGCCGTCCTCTGCC
The DNA here is from genome assembly GCF_016613355.1 of Psychrobacter sp. M9-54-1. Classification (NCBI taxonomy): domain Bacteria; kingdom Pseudomonadati; phylum Pseudomonadota; class Gammaproteobacteria; order Moraxellales; family Moraxellaceae; genus Psychrobacter; species Psychrobacter sp. M9-54-1. Next base: position 24,338 of record NZ_JADGFW010000038.1, read on the forward strand.
TGATGTAAATTACTTTCAAGACTTAGCACTGAATAATCATCCAGGTTTGCAAAAAGTTGCCGCCAAACGAGCGCAAGCGCAGCAGTTACATGCGCTATCTGATACGGGTTACAAACCTACGGTCATGCTTTATGGCTATAGCCAAGTAGAAAAAGACCCCAGTTGGGTCGCTGGTATCTCAGCCAGCTGGAAGCTTTGGGGCGGGTTAGATAAAAAGGCGTCTTTAGCTTCTAGTAATGCCAAAATACGCCAAGCAGATTTGTCAGAGATAGAAGTCAGTGACAACCTGTTATTGCTCGTCGAAAAAAACTGGCATGATGTCAATAACGCCCAATCGCGCTATCAAGCCTTGCAAAGCAATGTAGATTTGGCAGCAGAGGTATTGCGCTTACGTCAACTTGGGCTACAAGAAGGCCTGAATACGCCCATCGATGTGGTACAAGCTCAGACACAATACCTCAAAGCGCGCACCGAACAAGCGCAAGCAGCAAATACTTATGTCCAGTCGCTTGCCGCCTTGATGCAAAGCTGCGGTACGCCGCTTGCTTTTAATGCTTACTTGAACGCCGCTGATATACGTCTACCAACCCTATATGACAAGTAGCTTATTTAGTAAACCGTATTCAACAATCATATGAATTGCTAAGATTAAATAACGCTAACACTATTCTGCTTATTATCGACTTTATCGCTTTAGGAATCTCACTGTCATGACTGAATCTAATAACGAATCAGGCGACTCACGCAAACTACCTGCTACAGACCAAGCTACTGAAACAAACCGCAGTCATCATGAGCAAACGCCTGCTGATGCGATTAATGGTACTAAACCGACTGAATCCGGCTTTGATAGTGTTGATAGCCTCGATAGCACTAATAGAATCGACAGCACTGATATTGACCAAGAACAAGCGGTGCCGCCTTATAAACGCGAGCCAGTAAAATCAGATAAATCTGCTGGGATTAAAAAGGCGATTTTGGTACTTCTTGTGCTGCTTATATTAGGGTCAATTGCTTATGGTTTGTATAAAAGCAATCAACACAATGAGCCTGAAGTCATCACCTTACAAGGTCAAATGCAAATGCAGCAAACGTCTATTGCTGCAAAAGTACCGGGGCGTATTGCACAAATCATGGTCACAGAAGGTGATGCGGTAACGGTCGGTCAGCAGCTTATTGAAATGGACTCACCTGAGATTAACGCTAAAATCAATCAGGCGCGTGCTGGCAAGCAAATGGCGCAAAGCCAGCTTGATAAAGCAGAAAACGGTGCCCGCCCACAAGAAATTGCCCAAGCAAAAGCGGCTTGGCAAGCCAATAAAGCGGCGTCTGATTTGGCAGAAAATACTTATCAGCGCGTCAACCGTCTTTATGAAGAAGGTCTGATGGCACGGCAAAAGCGCGATGAAGCTTATGCGCAATATCTAGCGACTCAAGATAAGACAGAAGCGGCGCGCTTGCAATATGATTTGGCAAAAGAAGGCGCTCGCAGCGAAGACAAGTCTGCCGCGACAGCGCAGGTTGCCCAAGTCGATGCGCAACTAGAAGAAGCACTGGTCGCTAAAGAAGAAGCCAATCTAAAAAGTCCGATTGCCGGTATCGTGGATAATGTCATCGTCAACGCGGGCGAAGTCATTGGGCAAGGCGTGCCTATCCTAACTTTGGTTAATACCGACGATCAATGGGTGGTACTCAACGTCACTGAAACCTACTTAAACCAGTTTGCCATAGGGCAGCGTTTTATGGGTACGATTCCTGCTTTATCCTCGCCTGAAAAGCCTTATACCAAGCAGTTTACCGTTTATGCAACCTCAACCTTGTCTGACTTTGCTACATGGCGTCCGACCAACAACAACGATGGCTTTGATGTGCGCACCTTTGAAGTTAAAGCGCGACCATCAGCTCCTGATAGACGTATCCGCTCGGGAATGAGCGTGGTCGTCAATATCAATCCAGCCCTTGCCAATCAGCCCAAAGAGTAAGCCATGCGCCTGACTGAGCAAAACGGGCAACGCGGCGGATTAATCGGCGCCTTTATACGTAGTGCTGGCTACGAGCGCCGGTTTTTAGCCAAAAATCCGTGGGATTTAAGCATGGTAGTCTGGATACCGCTTGCGACCGTGCTCTTGATTTGGTGGATTTTTTCACAAATACAAATCACCGATTTACCCATTGGCGTCGTGGATAACGATCGTGGTCCTGTTGCCAATACTGCGGTGCGTTATTTGGAAGCCAACCCAAACCTGACGGTCAGACAGCTTTATCACTCGCCAGCAGCAGTAGAAGCAGCGCTCCTGCAACGTGATATCTATGCGGTGGTTATTATTCCAGAGGATTTCTCGCGCAATATCTCATCGAGTAAACCGGCGCCGATTGTATTGCAAGTAAATGCCCAATACGGTACTCATTCTGGCATTATCCAAACCAGTGTCCAATCGGTGATTGGTACACTATCAGCAGGCGTTGAGATACAGCGTTTGGTAAAAAAAGGTATGGCGCCATCCCAAGCGGCGATTGCTTACTCGCCCATTGGTATTCAACGCATCAGTTTGTTTAATGCAGCAACCGACTATCAACAGTTTTTAGCATCAACCGTTATCCCAGCACTGCTGCATATTTTAGCCATGGTCATTGGCGCGACGACCATTGGGCGTGAATTGCGCGATAAGAAAATCGGTATTTGGTATGACTTTATTAATGGTAGTCAGCCTGATTTAACCATTATTAAAGACAATGAGACTCAAGGTAGCCAAAATAAAGACCGTCAGACCACGGCCGTTTCAGTCTTAACTGAAGATAATCAAACACTCATTGACGATAATAAGCCTAGAAAAGCTAGTGTATCAGTTTTGCTCTTTGGTTTATTGGGTAAGTACTTTTGGCCCATGCTGGCTTATAGCTTATGGTCAGTTTTGGCGTTATGGCTCGCCGCGCCGCAGCAAGCGGTTGCTATCAGCTCCATTATTGCGACTTATATTGGCCTTGTATTGCTAATGATGTTGTCATTTTGGCTGGGTGCGATATTTACCTTAACCTCATTTTCATTACGCATGGGTTTATCGTCAACCGGATTTATCTCAGCGCCTTCTTATGCCTTTGCTGGGGTAACATTTCCCTATATCGCCATCAGTAAAAACGCTCAGCATTGGTCGGATGCCTTACCACTGACCCATTATCTTAAGCTGCATATAGCGCAATTACAGATGCAAGCGCCAGTTGCCATCTCACTACCCATCGTCTATGGACTGACGCTTGCGACGATTGTCACTATGTTTTTAGCCGCCTTATTGAGCAAGCGCGCGCTCGCACATCCTGAACGCTGGGGAGCCCGCTAATGGTTATGACACCAAAAGAACCTTTATCTCAAGAAAACCTCATAGCAACAAAAAATCAGCCGTCCAATGCTACATTAGAGGCAAAAAGTCATTTGCCAGCGCAAAGCTTTTTCGGCAGTTTTCTGCAAACTATCAAAGACGTCTTTTCTGATAAAGGCGTGCTACTACTGCTCATGATTGCGCCGATTATTTATGGCTTCTTTTATCCTTGGCCGTATTCAACCGAAGTGGTCAATCATGTGCCCGTTGGCATTGTCGATCAAGACAATAGCAATCTGTCTCAAACCATCGTTCGTTATGCCAGTGCTAGCCCGCAGCTGGATACCAAGCGTTTTTTAAATGAGCAAGACGCTCAAGAAGCGATATGGTCCGATGATATTGCTGGCTATATGATTATTCCAAGCGGGCTTGAGCAGCAAGTCTTATCTGGCAAAGCAGCAAGCGTCAGCGTATTAGGCAATGGGGGTTATTTTCTGTTAAATAAAAACGTTCAAATGGGTTTTTTGCAGGCGGTCAGTACGGTTTCAGCGGGCGTTGAGATTAAAAAAAGCGTGGCGCAAGGGGCGTATTCTGCAACCGCAGCGGCAAATACCCAAGCGGTACCGTTAAGAATCATCCCTTTATACAATCAAACCGAAGGCTACGGCGCTTATGTGGTGCCAGCGGTCGCTATTCTTATTTTGCAACAAACCTTGTTGATGTCGACAGCGATGTTAATTGGCACCTGGTATGAGCAGCGTCGTCATACCGCCAGTATTCGCGACTGGCTTGGCCGTATTGCAGCGCTCAGTATGTTCAGCTTTATCATCGGCTGCTTTTATTATGGCTGGACCTTTGAGCTGCATCATTATCCACGTGGTCAAAACATGCTTGGCAGCTTGTTATTTTTGTTGCTATTTTGCCCAACTGTCGCCACGCTTGGCTGCGTGTTTGGGCTATGGTTCCGTCAGCGTGAGCGCAGTATGCAAATCTTGATTTTTAGCTCGCTACCGATGTTTTTTGTCAGCGGATATCCATGGCCAGCCAATCAATTACCAGAATTTTTACAAATCATCCGCTGGGTCATACCGACGACACCTGGTATTAATACCTCTGTTCAGCTCAATCAAATGGGCGCGAGTGTGGCGCAAGTCGCGACTGGTTTTTACGCATTGGCAGGACTGTGGGCATTTTACTTTTTATTACTGCTACTTTTCCGCTGGCGTACCAGCCAAAGCAAAACTGCTGTTTAGCATCAAAATATATGGATAGTATTGGCATTTATGCTATAAAAAACACCTCAAAAAAAAGCGCCTACTCAATAAGCAGGCGCTTTTTTATTTATCTGACTTTATGATGTTTGGTTTAAAAAACGCGATTTAAACCATTGAGAGCGGCGACGCGATAGGCTTCTGCCATCGTTGGATAGTTAAAGGTTGTGTTCACAAAATACTCAAGAGTATTGTTGCATTTCATGACCGCCTGACCAATGTGAATAATCTCTGAGGCATGATTACCATAGCAATGAATGCCTAAAATCTCAAGCGTCTCACGGTGGAACAAAATCTTTAACACGCCCGAACGCTCACCAATGATTTGCGCCCGTGCCAGATGTTTAAAGAACGCCTGCCCGACTTCATAAGGGACTTTTTCGTCGGTCAGCTCTTGCTCAGTTTTACCGATACAAGAAATCTCAGGGATGGTATAGATACCGGTTGGAACGCTTGATACTGGCTCGGCATCGCTATCGCCAACCATAAACGCCGCCGCACAGCGTCCTTGATCGTAGGCCGCTGAGGCCAATGAGGGCCAGCCAATGACGTCACCAGCGGCATAGATATTTTCGACGCCGGTACAATAGGTATCATCTACTTTTAGCTGACCACGGCTATTGGCTTCCAGCCCAATGGCCTCTAAGTTTAAGCCTTCGGTGTTACCCGAACGCCCATTTGACCAAAGAATGGCATCTGATTTGATGCGCTTACCGCTTTTTAGATGCAAGACCACGTAATCATCGTGAGTTTCAAGGTGGTCAATCTCTTCATTGCTACGAATCAAGACGCCAAACTGTCTAAAGTCATGAGCAATGGCATCACTAATCTCACTGTCTAAATAATTGAGCAATTGATTTTGGTTATTAATTAAGTCAACTTTATAACCAAGACCAGTAAAGATAGAGGCATATTCACAGCCGATGACGCCTGCGCCATAAATGATGATTTTTTTGACCACATAATCCATTTGCAAGATTTTATCAGAGTCAAACACACGCGGATGGTTAAAATCTAAAATGTCAGGGCGATAAGGACGGCTTCCAACGGTAATAATGGCTTTATTAAAGGTCACGGTTTCAAAGACGCCGTCGTCCTTTTCGACACTCAAAGTATGTGCATCAACAAAGCTTGCCCAACCATGTATCACATCAATACGGTTGCGCTCATAAAAACGGGTATGGGTGCTTACTTGATTACGGATGACGCGGCGCGCATTGGCCAACACGTGGTTTAGGGGAACTTGCTGATACTCCATCGCCTTGGTAAACATAGGATCGCGGCGAAAGTTAATCAGGTTAAAGACCGATTGACGCAAGGCTTTACTTGGAATCGTGCCCACATGGGTCGAGTTACCACCAACCTGTTCACGCGGATCAATCACCGCAACCTTTTTGCCCGCCTTGGTAAGCTTCATCGCCGCCGCTTCACCAGCAGGCCCTGCGCCTAGAACAACGGCGTCATATTCATACTTATGCTTATCGCCTTTGATGCGCTGCGAGTCTTTGGTAAAAGGGGTTTTGATATCGATGCGGATATCATCAAGCGGATTGACCAAGTCAGGGTGATGCATGATATCTTCAGTAACTTGCTCATGGGTTTGCTCAATTTTTGCTTTTTTAGTTTTGCCTTCAGTATGCTCAGGGTTCGGCGCGCGGCCGCTTTCTTTATTAGACACCTCGGTATGAATGTCTTTACCCGTGTCATTGGTCGCGTCGCTTATCGGTTTGCTTCCCATCGTATCCTCTTTTATTAATTTATAAATCTGTGTATTTTTTAGACTATGAATGTCTACAAGTAACGATCAAGTTAGACTCATAGCGCTAAAGCGTGCCTACCATACGTGCTGATAGGATATTTTGCAATATTGGCGACAGTTACGTTATCGCCATAGCCGTTATTCGTTATACGCTGTTGCTTAATCCCTTTAGCCGATACGGCGTTTAAGTCCCGTCATCTGCAAGATACGTGTGGCAATCTCTTCAACAGACATCTCAGAGACATCAAGACTCGGAATCCCTTGCGAGATATAAATGCCCTGTATGGCGCGCTGTTCCTGCTGACATTGCTGATAGCTAGAATAACGGCTGCCCGCGCGGCGTTCTTGGCGAATTTTTACTAAGCGATCGGTATCGATTAACAAGCCAAATAACTTGTGCTTATGCTCACGTAAGGCTTTTGGCAATTGATTGTCGTTTAAATCTTCTTCGGTTAACGGATAGTTTGCCGCTCGAATACCAAATTGTAGCGCTAAATACAGTGAGGTTGGGGTTTTGCCAGAGCGCGAAACACCGATAAGAATGATATCTGCTGCATGATAATGACGAGTACGTGCACCATCATCATTATCTAGCGCAAAATGCACGGCATCGATACGTTCTTTATAAGTTTCAGAATCGACATTATCGTGGGCATGACCCGAATGCGCGTCCGGCTCGACGCCCGTCTCTTCTGCGACTCGGCCGATTAACCCTTCATACATATCCAAATTACAGCTATGCGCCGAGTTAATTTTTTCACGAATTTCAGGGCTAACAATGGTATCGAACACCAAGGGCAGCAAACCGTCGCGCTGATAGGCCATATTGATTTGTTCGACCGCTTCTTCGGCGCGCTCTAAGCTATCAACATAAGGCAACACTCGAGTTTCAAAAGGCACAGAGGCAAATTGACTTAAAATGGCGCGTCCAAGGGTTTCTGCGGTAATCGCCGTCCCATCAGAGATAAAAAACGCCGTTCTGATATTTTGGTCGTTATCTACTTGCAACGCTTGTTTGTTTTGAATGGTCGGCTTGGCGGCTTCTGGCGGATTATTTACAAACATAACGGAACACCTTGGTTAAGACCTCAATAGGCGCTTTTATTTAGCGCAGAAAATCTGTAGCGGTTAGTTTCTTGTGCCCTATATTATACGCACAATAGCTGTCTAATAGAAATCAATGTTACAGGCGTACACTTAGTAAGCACGATGTAATAAGGATATCTATTAAGAGTATTTATGCATCTATAGTATTGCTATAAAGGAAGGTTTCTTATCAGCAAATTTTTTCTCTAAAAACCAGTTATATTTTACTCTTTGTTATATTCTAACAACCAAATATTGAGTTTTGACCGCGCAAATATGTAGCAAACGCCACAATTTGTATATTTTTGACGATTTATTTGGTTCTAGGTATCGAAATTACCTAAATATAGGGGTATAATCGACCGTTATAATCTTTACTAAATAACCTTATTTTCTGGAGTTATCATGGCAGCGCAATCTACAGCACTTGTAATCAATCTTGATCAGCTAGGAAAAGATGACATTGAGATGGTTGGCGGCAAGAATGCCTCGCTTGGCGAGATGATCAGCCATTTATCTGATTTGGGTGTCAGCGTTCCAGGTGGCTTTGCGACCACTTCAAATGCGTTCAATCGCTTTTTGACAGAAACAGGCTTACTTGACAAAATCAACAACGAGCTTAAAACCCTTGATGTGAATGATGTTAATAAGCTTGCTGAGACTGGTAAAAAAATCCGTACTTGGATTATTGAGCAAGAGCTGCCAAGCGACCTTGAGCAAGAAGTGCGCCAGTCGTTTGAAACCATGAGTGGCGGCGAAGACATCGCGGTTGCGGTACGTTCTTCTGCGACTGCTGAAGATTTGCCAGATGCGTCATTTGCCGGCCAACAAGAAACCTTCTTGAATATTCGTGGCATTGATAATGTCCTGATTGCCATTAAAGAAGTATTCGCCTCTTTATATAATGACCGCGCCATCTCTTATCGTGTGCATAAAGGTTTTGAGCACGAAGGCGTTGCCCTATCTGCTGCTGTACAGCGCATGGTACGTTCAGAAACTGGCGCTGCTGGCGTGATGTTCACCCTAGATACCGAAAGTGGCTTTGATCAAGTGGTCTTTATCACTTCAAGCTATGGCCTAGGTGAAATGGTTGTACAAGGTGCGGTCAACCCTGATGAATTCTATATCTCTAAAAAATTGCTTGAAAATGGCAAGCCTGCGGTCATTCGCCGTAATCTAGGCAGCAAGCATAAGAAAATGATTTATGGTGATGAAGGCAGCACCACTAAGTCTGTCAAAACCGTCGATGTTGAAAAACAAGAGCGCATGCAGTTCTCTTTAACCACTGAAGAGCTAAACTCACTTGCCAAACAAGCCATGACCATTGAAAAGCATTACGGTCAAGCGATGGATATCGAGTGGGCAAAAGACGGCGACAGCGGTGAAATCTTTATCGTTCAAGCACGTCCAGAAACCGTTAAGAGCCGCCAAGACAGCAACGTCATGGAGCGTTATATCATCAATACTGGCGATGCTAAAATCCTATGTGAAGGTCGTTCAATCGGTCAACGCATCGGCGCTGGTAAAGTACGTATCGTTAGCAATCTAAACGAGATGGACAAAGTTCAAGACGGCGATGTCTTAGTATCAGACATGACGGATCCGGATTGGGAGCCAGTCATGAAGCGTGCTTCTGCGATTATCACCAACCGTGGTGGTCGTACTTGTCACGCGGCTATTATCGCTCGTGAGCTTGGCGTTCCAGCTATCGTCGGTTGTGGTAATGCCACTGAATTATTGGTTGATGGTCAAGACGTGACGGTTTCTTGTGCTGAAGGTGATACTGGCTTTATCTATGAAGGTCAGATTGATTTTGACGTACAGACTAACTCTGTTGAATCTATGCCAGAGCTTGCATTCAAAGTCATGATGAACGTGGGTAACCCAGATCGTGCCTTCTCATTTACCCAAATGCCAAACGAAGGTATCGGTCTTGCGCGTTTAGAGTTCATCATCAACCGTATGATTGGTGTGCATCCAAAAGCGCTACTGAACATGAACAGCTTGCCACGTGAAATCGCCCAAGCGATCAATGAGCGTATCGCCGGTTATGCCTCACCAGTCGATTTCTATGTCGATAAATTGGTCGAAGGTATCTCAACCCTAGCCGTTGCCTTTATGGATCAGCCAGTTATCGTGCGTATGTCTGATTTTAAATCAAACGAATATGCCAACTTGCTCGGCGGTAAATTATACGAGCCATCAGAAGAAAACCCAATGCTAGGTTTCCGCGGTGCCAGTCGCTATGTGTCTGACAACTTCCGTGACTGCTTCGAGCTTGAGTGTAAAGCACTAAAACGCGTCCGTGATGAGATGGGCTTGACCAACGTTGAGATTATGATTCCATTCGTTCGTACCGTTGGCGAAGCAAAAGAGGTCATCGAGCTACTCGCGAAAAACGGTCTAAAACGTGGCGAAAATGGTCTGCGCGTCATCATGATGTGTGAGCTACCAACCAACGCGCTATTAGCAGAAGATTTCCTAGAGCACTTCGATGGTTTCTCAATCGGTTCAAACGACTTGACTCAGTTAACGCTAGGTCTTGACCGTGACTCAGGTATCGTCTCACATCTATTTGATGAGCGTGATCCCGCGGTTAAGAAGCTATTATCTATGGCGATTGAAGCTTGTAACAAAGCAGGCAAATACATTGGTATTTGTGGTCAAGGTCCATCAGATCATCCAGATCTTGCGTTCTGGCTCATGGAACAAGGTATCAACTCAGTGTCACTAAACCCTGACTCAGTGCTAGATACTTGGTTCTTCTTAGCTGGTGAAGAAACGAAATAAGTCGTAACGATACGTCACAGCGTTAATTGACAGAGTCATTTAATATACTACCATTAGGGTCTATTTGATTTTTTCAAATAGACCCTAATATAATGTATTAGCGAAAGTGGCTTGAAAAAGTGACTTAAGATATGACTAACTATGTAGGCAATTATGCAGATTTTCCTTGCTCGAAATAACGTACAAGCTGGTCCATACACGTTGGATCAGCTCAATATTATGCTCGCCTCAGGTGAGGTAGTATTAGATGATTTGATGTGGCATGAAGGCCTAGATCAGTGGCAGCGTGTTGGTAATTTAACCAATAATCAGACTTATTATCGTCCTGCCCCTATAGTGTCGGCAGATCATAATGACTCTATTATCAATAACGTCACTTTCTTCCCAGAAGATTCTGCTAGTAGCACCTCTAAAGATGACAAAGCGGTATCGCTAGACAGATTGTATGGTAAGCCTGAACGCCCAGCAGAGAACGCTAAAAATACCAAGCTGGACATGACCACCAATCGTCAATATACACCCAATAAAAACGTGTCATTGAATAAGTCTGGTACAGTCAAAGCCGCCTCGCCTAAAGATAAAGTCGTCGGTAATGTCGTCCTTGCGCCGATTATGTCGCGGGTGTTAGCGACCGCAATCAATGGTTTGCTCTATGTATTAGCAATTTTACCGCTGGTCATGGCATTAACCAAAATGGATGTGGACTATACCAAATTTCAAAACATCCAAGATATGGATGCCGCGTATCAGTATTCCATGACCTTGATGGAAAGTATTCCTAGCAGCACTTTGATGATGTCACAAGTGATGGTGTTTGGTTTGTTTGCGCTGCAGCTAGTATTTATTACCTTGCGGGGACAATCACTTGGTAAGCTGATTACTGGTATTCGCGTCGTTGACCAAACCACCCACCGCTTGCCTTCTTTTAGCAAGCTTATTGGCATGCGTACGCTACTACTGTTTATTATTTACAACTTATTATTTTCATTTACTAGCTTTTTAGGTTTTGTGGTTATTATTGTTCATTATTATATGGCCTCAAAAAGTCCTGAAAACATCGGTTGGCATGACAAACTGGCTAAAACCTTAATAGTGAAAGCCGACAATAGCCAATTGGTCAAACAACCCAAGGTAAAATAATGGGTTTATAAGTTTATTATAAAAACGATTGTTATAAATATCATAAAGTTATATGAAAAAGTGGCGTTTATACGCTGCTTTTTTATTGAATAATTTATATTTACGTCTTTTATTATTTATTGACAGACGCTCAGTGATTAACCTTTGTGTTAAAGGCTGAGTACTGTTATAATACGGCGCTTTATAAACTAAGCTTATCCCCTATTGTTTTTGCGAAATTCGATAAGATTTGGGCTTACCTTATAAATCTCCTTGCTATTAACATAGGGTTAATAGCTACTAATCCGTAAGGAGTCATAATGCGACATTACGAACTGGTGTTACTTGTACACCCAGACCAAAGCGACCAAGTGGTCGGCATGGTTGAACGCTATATCAAGTTGGTTCAAGACAACGGCGGTACGATCCATCGTCTAGAAGATTGGGGTCGTCGTCAATTGGCTTACCCAATTAACAAAATTCACAAAGCTCACTACGTTCTTTTCAACGTTGAAACTGACGGTGAGACTTTGGCTGAACTTGAAGAATTATTCCGTTATAACGACGCGATCATTCGTAGTCTAGTTATGCGCCGTGACGAAGCTGTCACTGAAGAGTCGCAGTTAGCCAAGAATGCCGATGAAAAACGCGCACGCAAAGCAACGACTCGTCGTCCAGACAATCGTGAAAACGACGACAACGACAACAGTGAAGACTAATTAAAGGAGAATACTCATGGCACGTTTCTATCGCCGTCGCAAATTCTGCCGTTTCACTGCTGAAGGCATCACTCACATCGATTATAAAGATGTTGAATTGCTAAAACAGTACATCAGTGACAATGGTAAAATCGTACCAAGCCGCATCACCGGTACATCTACTAAATATCAGCGTCAGCTAGCCACTGCTATCAAGCAAGCTCGCTATCTTGCGCTACTTCCGTATACTGACAACCATCAGTAATTTAACCGTTAACTAGGAATGACTCATGCAAATTATTTTGTTACAGCGTATCGTCAACCTTGGTAAACTCGGTGAAACTGTCGATGTGAAACCAGGTTACGGACGTAACTTTCTTATCCCTCAGGGCAAAGCACTACCTGCAACTAAAGCAAACATTGAAAAGTTCGAAGCACGCCGTGCTGAGCTTGAAGCTGAAGAAGCAAAAGAAGTAGCGGTTGCTCAAGAACGTGCTGACGCGTTAACGGACGTTAATGTTATCATGCGCGCTAAATCAGGTGACGAAGGCAAGCTATTTGGCTCTATCGGTACTCGCGATATCGCTGAAGCATTGACTAACTCAGGTCTAGAAGTTGACCGTGCTGAAATCAAGCTACCTGAAGGCACACTACGTCAAGTGGGCGAATACAATGTTGATATTCAACTACACCATGACGTAACTGCTAGCATCTTAGTCACTATTCTATCTGAAGATGGCGACAACGAAGATGCTGCTGAAGAAGTTGAAGACGGCAACGAAGATTACTCAGAAGAGTAATTTTTGGTGGTAGTGTAAACTTACTACTCGTCTAAGAAAGCCAGTAACGTCATGTTGCTGGCTTTTTTATTTCTAAAATTTGCTAAGTGCTATCTCATTAATACTTACAATAGTATTGTGTAGCAATAACTGGTAATAAAACACCTGCATAACCTATACCTAATAATAAAATACTGCTTATAAAGTCATCTTCATTAATCTCAGTGCTATTGCTATCCTAGCTGTATTTAGCCATAGATAAAATGGGACAATATGATAAACACTGATGATAAATTAATATGCATCCAAGGTAACGAGTTTTATAAAGAAGGTGAAATCTATACGGTCGGTAGGATTGTAAATAATAAGTATTTCCAGATATTGACCGGCAATAATGCCGACCATTGGTATGCAACCTTAGACGATAAAGGTATTTATGTTAGCTTTGATTCTATGAGCCCTAAAGACAATAAAGCGTGGTTTGATAAGATAGATTAGAGGTTTTTATTGCTATATTGATGAAAGAAAGATAGACGATTATAAAAATGAGATAGAAAAATCATTACACAAAAAGTTGGCTATTATAAACAGTCAGCTTTTTTGGTTGAAAATCTAGCTTACGGCATTGTAAATAATTTACTGCTTGTGGCCAATCAGCCGCTATTTTTGGCGCCTCTTGCCCAGCGGCAATCATACTGGCTGCATTTATCCAGCCTGCATGACCGACTGCTAATACTGGTTTTTGACCACTATTTTGCGCCGCCATCTCATTTAACCAGTTTTCCGCACGATTAAACAACTGCTGTAAACTCTCGCCGCCCTTAGGGGCAAAATCTGCAAAATGATCACACCAATCATCAATCTCTTGTTTAGGAATTTGCGCCCAAGGCTGACCGTCCCAATTACCAAAATCAATCTCTGCCAGCTCAGGGGCGACATGATACAGAAAGCCATGCTGCGCCAATATTTCTCCGACTTTTAACGAGCGGTGTAGTGGGCTGACCCAAATCACTTTTGGCAATTGATGAAAACGCACGAAGCGCTGTATTTTATTAGCAAGGCGTTTAATTTTGCGTTTATCGACACTGATATCAGTCTGTCCGATACAAAAGCCATTAGCCGCAATGGGCTTTGGATGGCGCCAAATATACAAAACCATTGGCTATCATTATCCTTTTTAAATAGTACGCTTAACATTAAATAAAAGGGTTCGAGGCAGCAAGTCCAATATAAATAGCGATTTCACTTAACTGCTGCGTGGCGCCTAACCCATCACCGGTATAACCATCTAAACGTCTGCGCAACAAGCGCCGCATATAATCCGTCGCTACGATGCCTAGTAATAAAGCCAATGACCATTGCCAAATACCAATTTGTTGCACGGCATTTGGCAATAGGAGCACGACCAGCAAGCCCGCTAATATGAGCCAACTACTGCTCAATAATCCTTGTAATGGCGTCAGCTGCTGCGCCATCGGTTTGGCTTTAGCATGCTCAATCTCACCGCCGTAAGGCAATAGCGCCAGTAAACTAATACATAATAAACGTGAGAGCGTATGTCCAATAATCAGCGCCACGATAGCCACCGATAATGGCATAGACGCCAATAAGCTGATTTTGATAAGTAACCCCAATTCGGGATAAGCGCTCAAAAAAAA
>NZ_JADGFW010000039.1:0-8754 GCF_016613355.1 Psychrobacter sp. M9-54-1
TTATTTCCTCAGCATACTTTCTGATACACCACCTAAAATTTAGATAAAAAAAACCGCTGAATAGTCAGCGGTTTTTTATTGCTTAGCAAAAGACTGCTTCGCGACATATATTTATACCATAAGTATAAATTATTCAGCAGAATCAGCAGCTTTCTTGCTACGGCCACCAAACGCACCAAAGCGTTTGTTGAAGCTTGCAACACGGCCTTCAGTAGACGTTTTGCGTTGTTCGCCAGTATAGAATGGATGCGACGCACTTGAAATATCAAGTGGGTAGTATGGGTATTCTTTACCTTCGTATTCACGAGTGGCTTTGGTATTAACGGTTGAACGAGTTAAGAAAAACACGTCAGCGTTGGTGTCATGGAACAAAACTTCTTGGTAATTAGGATGGATATCTTTACGCATAATAAACTCTCTATGTCCGATGTATGTACAGTGCTTTTGCTTAATGGCATTTTGACTATCAAGCACGCTCACATACGTAACTGAGGCACTAAGGACATCTGTCAGTCTGGCAATTACGTCACTGGCTTATTCCAGCACCCAACACCACACCGCTGCTCACTTAGCCTTTCCCCAGCGGGAAAATCAAACCGCGATTTTAACGGTTTTTGCTGCTCGATGCAAGCCGCTTCTACGATAAAACCACGCCATGAACTCGACTTAACGCCATTATGTTGAGTCAAACAACCACATAAATAATCATAAAAAAGCAGCCACGCTAGCTGCCTTTTTTATGGAAAACTTACTTTTGGAAAAATGGAAAGTTATTTGGTTTTTACGATATGCCAAACGCCAAGTTTGTTGTCGCCATCTTTATCGCCAATCTTGGTATCATTGGCATAAAAGTATAAAGGTTTACCATTCATCGCCCATTGATATTTGCCATCTTCACGTTTAAAGGCGGCGAACTGCCCTGACGCTTTGGCATTACTCGGTGCCAAAAACGCTGGCCAAGCAACCAGACAAGCTGAGCCACATTCTGATTTATTCATAGAATCTTTATCAAAGGTATATAAGGTCATATGATTGGTTGCATCGACCAACATACCGTTTTTACTGGCAACTGGAGCGGTATTTTTAGTGGTCGCTTGCACCTCATGCATGCCAGAATCGTCCTTGCCTAGCATATTGTTAAACGTAGAACATCCGCTAAGCGCCAATGCACCAGAAATAACAGATAACATAAGTATATGTTTCATAACAACGTCCTTGTTAATAGTGGTTTTTTTAAATTGCTTCTTTTAAATAGCTTCTTGTGGTCTGCAGCTCTAAACCTTAAAGCAAAAAACGGCTTAAAGCTGACCATAAGTATTTTTACTATAGCACAGACATAAAATCAGTTATTTCTCGCATCATATAAATTTACAAAAGCGCATAAATTTTACAAATTAAATAAATTTTGCTCTTCAATTTTTTAAAAATGCTTTTACAAAGCTGTGTTTTAGTCGCTCCTTGTTTGCCGTCCTTTGACAAAACTTATGTATCTACTTACGTTTTTGCCGTGCTAATTTGAGTAATTTTTTCGTAAAATAAGTCATCTAAATTAAGGATTACTACACAATGAGAAACATGACTATGGCGGTTTAAAATGACTGTTGAACTTAGGGTTCGCTGTACGCATATCGGTAGCCTTGCATGAAAAAACATACGCATTAGAAAAACACGTTATTTAACATATAAGCGCGGCGAATATAAGACACTTAAAAAACGAAATATAGAAACTTAGTAGTTTAGAGACTTAACAACGAATTATTTCACAAAGACGCCGAGCCATTCCTACTAACTGAATATAGGAATGCGACTAAGGATATAACAACGACAATGACTCATTCTGTTATGAACAATCAAGTGCCTGCTAGCAAACGGGTTGGTATTCTCGGTGGTGGCACGGCTGGGGCAACTATCGCGATTCGCCTTGCGGCATTAGGCCTTGAGACGTATTTATTTGAAAAAAACACCTCGCTGATTGATGGTCCGCCGATGTGTCATTTGCATGCCGGCGGCAATCTATATCGTGAAATACCTGATGAAGATTGCGTTGCCCTACTCAAACAATGCATCGATATTCTGCGCCTTTATCCTTATACCATTGATGTACGCCCAACGGTATTTACAGTGCCAACACGCGATGAAGGTTTGCCTGAGGATTTATTACCACGCTTAGATATCTTAACCGACGCTTATCGAGAGCTTATCGCCGAAGATGCTAATAATAAAGTACTTGGCGAACCTGAAAACTACTATCAGCTCTACAGCCATGAGCAACTGATTGCCTTATCTGAGCGCGAGCAAGTCGCGGTGCCGCGCACGGTTGATGAATGGATGATACCAGTTGCTAAGTATTTGGATTTAAACAAGGTTAAATTTCCGCTGATTGTCGTGCAAGAATACGGCTGGAATATCTTCCGTTTGGCAGCTTCTGCACAAGTGGCTTTAGAAGGCTATGAGCACGCCCATGTTTTTACCGATACGCAGGTGAAGCAAGTCATGCCAGTCGATTGTGAAAACTGCTCAAATGCTGACCATCATGTGACCAGATGGCGCATTGATTATCAGCGAGCAGCAAGCTCTGATACTGATACTGATACTGATGCTGAAGCCAAAACCGATTCTATCGAAGTTGATTACTTAATCAATGCTTGTGGTTTTCGTACCGGCATCATCGATGATATGGTCGGGGTCAAAGTCACGCGTATGGTCGAGTTTAAATCCTCTTATATCACTCATTGGGACGATACGGGCGGGCAAATACCAGAAATCATCGTCTATGGTGAGCGCGGCACCCCTGAGGGCATGGCGCAACTAACGCCCTACCCTGATGGTTATTTTCAGATACATGGCATGAGTAAATTCATCACCTTATTTGATGATGGTTTGGTTGCTTCTAACAAAAATAGCGCGCAACCGAAATTGCCATCGCAATACCTGCATTATATCGAAGACGGTTGGGATAAAGCGCCGCTGCAAGCGCGCAGCCAGCAAGCGATTGATTATGTGGCTGAATTCGTCCCAACCTTTCATAGCGCCCGTACAGTTGGCAATGCGCTCTATGGCGGGCAGCAAATACCGGGGCAAGACGATACGCTGCGCGTTGCCGATGTGAGCTTATACTCTAATATTCGCTATGCGCGGGCAGAAAACGTCAAAGCCTCGTCGACACTGATTGCTGCTGATCAAATCGTTGATGAATTGACGACTCTTGGTTTGGTTGATTTTGAGGCACCAGAAAACCGTCAGCGTTATGCGCATGAATGGGCGTATTTGGCACAAAATGATAGCGAAGCAATTGATAAAGTCGCGCGTCATTTAGCGCAAGAGCGCGGCTTTCCAATGGCAATGGCGGGCGTAAATCATGGTATTCACGAGACGAATTAAAATGATTTAAATGTTAATAAAGTCAAAGCAAAAAAGAGAGCAAGGCTTAATGTTAGCCTTGTTCTCTTTTTTATATTTAGGGCGTGTCTTCATTTTAAAAATGGTGATAAAAATGAGATAAATTGCAGTCAAACAAGGAAAATAGCGCCGTTAATATCGGGATATTACCTAGCTATTTGATGAAGTTTGGCAAAATTTAGCCATTTTTAGCTCATCTAGATGTCCATCGATTGAATTAAAGACACGCCCTAGTTATTGATAAAAATACCTGCTGCTAGTTTCCCGCCATTTTCTCGGTATCAACGGCGTCATCTATTTTTACAACGGTTTTTAGCATGGCAATCGCTTCGCCAATGGTATTACAAACGACCAAACGCTCAAGGTCTTGTTGCTTCATAAAGCCTTGCTCAGCGGTGTATTGTAAATGTTCAATCATACAGTCATAAAAACCATTGATATTAAGAATAATCATCGGTTTTTCGTGCTGATATAGCTGACGCCAGGTGGCGATTTCCATGATTTCTTCTAGCGTCCCAAGCCCGCCCGGCAAGGTAATAAAGGCATCGGCGTACTCTGCCATCACCGTTTTACGGGTGTGCATGGTATCGGTCAAATGCAGGCGCGTCAGCTGCTCATGGGCAATTTCGTGCTTGAGCATAAAGGTTGGAATCACGCCGACCGCTTGTGCGTCACCTCGGATGACTTCATCAGCGACTGCGCCCATCAGCCCGATGCTCGCTCCGCCGTAGACCAAACCCATGCCATTATCGGCAAGCGCACTACCAAGCTCACGCGCTGCCTGCTCATAAACGTCATTATTGCCCAAACGCGAGCCACAATAAACCGCGACCAAAGGCATAGTGAGCGCTGATTTATCCACAGCTTTTTCAATATTGGTAATGTCTTGACTGGTAATGACTTCATAAGTGTCATTGTTAATTTTCATTTGCATAGAGTTTCCTTAATTTTATATACATTGTTCTTATTAAATACTTAGCTATTAAAACACGTTTATTCATGCATAGTAGTTTATTGATATGTGTTATTTGGTCAAAATACATACTGCTTAATCGATAATAATTAAAATATTGCTGAAAAATAGCGCTCAGAATATACAACGTCGAGCTTGCTCATAGAACTTAGAAGTCATTTTCGCCTACCTTCCTCACTAAGATTTATTTTACCATAAGCAGTGTTACTGCAAAGTCATCATGCGGTGATCACTCAGCTAGGCTAAAAAGTAAGCAACCAATCACGGCTTAATGACCGCACGCTTATGTTTAAACACTTATGTTTAAACACTTATGTTTAAACGCTGAGCGCCTAGCAAGCATTTTTATTTACCCAAAACATTGACTGATAAAAACTCTTACTCATAAAAATGACAAAAATACATGAAGGTTAAACCATGGAAAATCCGCACAATCAAACAGATATTTATGCCCTAAGCATCATGACTGAGCGCAATCGAGCATTGGCAGCAACCGTTTATCACCCTAAAGACGAAGTAAAAGCCGCAGTCATGATCGCACCAGCTACTGGTATCAAACGCCAGTTTTATCATAATTTTGCCACTTATTTAGCAGCAAGCGGCTTTGGTGTCATAACCTTTGATAATGAAGGTATCGGCGAATCAATTAGCACCGATTTGGCAAAATGTGATGCCTCTTTAATCAGTTGGGGTCGCCACGACATGCCAGCCGTCCTTGATGCCTTACAAGACGAATTTAATGATGCCACTTATCATTTGATTGGACATAGCGCCGGCGGTCAGCTAATAGGTTTGATGCCAAATTATAAAGCGCTTACCTCAGTATTTAATGTTGCTTGCTCATCAGGGCAAATCAAAAATATGGACATGCCTTATAAGCTCAAAGCGATGGGTTTTATGGACGCCTTCATTCCGCTCACCAACTTAACGCTAGGCTATACGCCAGCGCATAAAATCGGCATGGGTGAGCCACTACCACGTGGCGTCGCTCGTCAATGGCGCGAGTGGTGCAACGGCGCAGGCTATATTAAAACCGCGTTTGGCAAAAGTATTCATACCCATTTTTATGATGAGATTGATATACCTGCGTTGTGGCTCGGCTTTAGCGATGATGAAATTGCCAATAGCAAAAATATCGATGATATGATTCGCGTCTTTAGCAAAATGCCAGTCGAAAAACGCTATTTTGACCCCGAAGAATTTGGCTTAAATAGTATCGGTCATATGCGCTATTTTAGCAGCAAAACTAATGCTAAAGCCCCGCAGCTTTGGCAAATGGCAGTCGATTGGCTAGCCAAGCAGCAATAAGTTTTGTTTGGTACAGGCGTTTAAGCGCCTGCCTTTCAAGCGCAACTGTATTTAGTCTTGCGTGTTTTTTGCTGCTTGTTCTGCTTGCACACGCTTGGTCAATGCAGAATACAGCGACGGCTGCATATTATGAATGTTGCCTAGCATCCATTTTACGTAGCTGATAGGTACGTCTTTAATCAGCATGCCTTTATGTTTGCCAAAGGGCATTTTGCTCAGTGGATTGGCTTTATTGGCGATAGCGTGGGCTGCGGCAAAATCTGTCGGCGCAATCTCTAGGCGCTCGCAGCAGGCCTGATATAGCAGATAACACATGCGCGCATCGCCCAGCGCATCATGAGCGGCAATCGTCATTTTACCTGCCTCGCCTTTACCTAATAATTGCTCGATACATTTCGACTGCCCATAGGCGCTCCATTCTGGAAAGGCCACGCGCGCCAGCCGCACCGTACATATCAGCTTAGTAGTCGGACTACCAATCACCCGCCAATCAAAGCGCACATTATGGCCAATCAAATACTGCGGCAACTCAAATTGCTCAAGCTCAAAGCGCTCAAGACCGGCAACATCGTCATCGGTGATACCATGGATTCTAATCACGACTGGCGATATCGAGCGCCCACTATTAAAGTATTTCATCCACTCAAATCCTGTCGCTACATTGATCGTCGCCACTTGAATCGGACGCGGATCACGGCCTTGGTCGGTTTCGGTATCGATAATCAGCGCAGTGTCGGTCATAAAAATTTGGCCATCGTTATTTAAAAATAGGTAGCAATATCAGTTTTCTATATATACCTAAAAAATAGGTGATTTTTAAAAGCAATAATGTATTTATGGGGATAAAAACTAAAGATAACAATGGCATACAAAGAATAGCGGCGATAGCTCTTATACTATCTATGAGCGTTAATTCAAAAAAGAGATATCAATGCTAGCAGATGGTAATAACCCGCAGCCAAGCCCAAGTAAAAAGCCAAACCTTTTACGCCGTGTACTAAGTGTACTCATCAAGGCGGCGGTGTTACTGATGCTGTTATTTGTATTTGATAGGCTGTTACCCAGTATCAGCAAGCAAACTCAGTCGTTTGTACTGGCAAAATGGCAACAGCTTAGTTTATTACAACAAGCATTACCGACAGAAAATAGCTTACCTAGCCCACTGCCCGAACAACACTTAACGGATACATGGGGCGCGGCGCGTAGCCAAGGTCGCTCTCACGAAGGAATCGATATATTTGCCAAGCGCGGTACGCCGATACAAGCAACGACACAAGGCATCGTCAGTAAAGTTGGTGAAAATAGCTTAGGCGGGCGCGTGGTGGTCATCATTGGCCCGGGCGGCGCTGGCCATTATTATGCCCATTTAGAGGATTATGCCGATATCAGCCCGAACGACTGGGTCAATGTTGGCGATATCATCGGTTACGTCGGCGACAGCGGAAATGCCAAAGGTACGCCGCCACACGTCCATTATGGGATTTATATCAACGGCAGCGCGGTCAACCCTTATCCACTTTTGCAAAAGCCTGATAGCTAGCGTTTGAATTTTTGGCCTTTAAAACCTGACCCTTTTAAAAATAAGCCCTTAAACTTCCAATATAAAATTTAACGGCCCATCATTGATACTTGCCACTTGCATATCAGCGCCAAACTCACCAGTTGCTACATGGGAATGTTGATTTTTGGCATAATTCACCAGTTGCTCAAATAACGCTTGCGCAGCATCGGGTGCCATCGCCCCGCCAAAATCAGGACGGCGACCTTTATCGGTTTTTGCCATTAAGGTAAATTGTGACACCAATAATAAACCACCGCCTACTTGCTGGACATTTTTATCCAATTTACCAAACTTAGCAGGATCGTCGTCATTCTCAAAAATGCGATAAGTGAGAATTTTATCAATCATACGCTGCGCACTTTGCAAGTTATCCTCATGACCCAAGCCAATATAAGCCAAGATTCCATGCTCAATCGCACCAACGCAGTGCGCATTGACAGTGACGCTGGCGCGCTGCACCCTTTGTATCAGTGCTCTCATTTACAGCCTTCCTTATTTATAAATCGCTTACAGTTTATGGTCATACAATCATACCCTGACCATGATAAAATACCGCCATCAACTTGCCTATTAATAATTACATCGAACCCTGTTTTGGTAACCTCATTATGAATTTATTTGCCACCCTTCAACAATTTGTACCGCAGCAGCAGCTGAGTAAAGTCGCTGGACGTCTAGCCGCCAGCCGCCATCCTTACGTCAAACGTGCGTTTATCCGTAGCTTTGCCAAAGCTTACAATGTCAGCTTAGATGAATACGAGCGCCAAAGTTTTAATGCTTATGAGAGCTTTAATGACTTTTTTACCCGTGAGCTAAAAGACGACGCGCGTCTCATCGATAGCTGCGCAAATGGAATTGTTAGCCCTGCCGATGGCGTTATCTCGCAATTAGGGCAAATCCGCGACCATAAATTACTGCAAGCCAAAGGTCGTGACTATGACATCGGTCAACTACTCGCCGATAGCGAAGATGGCAGTTATTTTGCTGATGGTAGCTTTGCCACTGTGTATCTCGCGCCGAGTAACTATCACCGCGTGCACATGCCATTTGCTGGTACCTTGACCAAGACCCGTTATATACCGGGTACCCTATTTTCTGTCAATAATGTCACGGCGGCAAACGTGCCGGATTTATTTGCCCGTAATGAGCGTTTGGTCTGTTTATTTGACACAGAGTACGGCAAAGCGGCGGTGGTCATGGTTGGAGCGATGATTGTCGCTGGTATCGAAACCGTCGCGACGGGTAAAATCAGCCGCACTGAGGATATCCAAGAAATGGTACACAATATGAGCTTTGCCAAAGGCGATGAGCTTGGACGCTTTTATTTAGGCTCAACGGCGATTGTCGTTCTACCAAAAGGCGCAAAAGCCGATTGGCAAGACAGCTTACAAGCCAACAGTATGGTAAAAATGGGACAGCTATTAGGTGTTGCGAATAAATAGCAGTTGTATAAAGGCTCTAAAAACCTCTACGTATAAGCCTAGGGCGTGTCCCTAATTGGCAAACAAGTATA